>NZ_JAVIHI010000002.1:0-132429 GCF_036680365.1 Streptococcus sp. SS-4456
TGACTGAGTTCGCTCTGCCAAATTGTGCTGAAAAACTCTATCTTTCTCCTGTTCTGGATGGCTATAATAGCGAAATTATTGATTTTACCTTATCCCGCTCTCCAAACCTCATACAAGTCAAGACCATGCTTGAGAAGGTCTTCCCTGAGGAAACTTACCCAAATACCATTCTCCATAGTGACCAAGGTTGGCAATACCAACATGAAGTCTATCACCGTTTTCTTGCAAGTAAAGGCATACGTCCTTCCATGTCTCGCAAGGGAACCAGCACAGATAATGGCATGATGGAGTCCTTCTTTGGCATCTTGAAAACAGAAATGTTTTACGGATTTGAGAAAAATTTCAAGTCTCTGGATCAACTGGAGCAAGCTATCACCAAGTATATTTTTTACTACAACAATAAACGCATTAAAGAAAAACTAAAAGGACTTAGTCCTGTTCAGTACAGAACTAAATCCTTTCAATAATATTTTTTGTCTAACTTTTTGGGGTCAGTACATACTTCCTAGCATGGTTTTTTTTATTCGAAAAAGCGTGGTAAACGGTCAGTTAATAGGCAGACAACCTCATAATTGATAGTACCAATATAGTCTGCCCAATCTTGAACGCTAATGCTATTTTTATTATCTTGCCCGATTAAGGTAACTCTTTCACCGATTGGATAGTAGTCTGGTAAGCGAATGGTAATTTGGTCCATAGAAATCCGCCCTACTATTTCACAAGGTTTGCCATCGACTAAAACATGAAAACCTTGCAAACTTCTTACCATTCCATCCGCATAGCCAATCGGAACGGTGGCAATCCACTCTGTTTCTGAGCTAGTATAAGTAGCTCCATAACCAATTACAGTTCCAGCCTGAACCTGCTTGACATGGACAATTTCCGAAACCAGGGACAAGGCTGGTTCCACCGAAAATGGTAATTCTAGGGTCCTCCCACTTGGGTTCATTCCGTAGAGAATATTGCCCAGACGAACCAGATTAAAGACAGTGTCTGTATGCCAAATGCTGGTCGCAGAATTGCTGGCATGAACCCAGCGTGGCAAACGTGGCAAGAGAGCCAAATAAGCTTTAAAGCTAGACAACTGTTCTTGGAATTGCCTTTCATCTACCTCGTCTGCTGTTGCAAAATGGGTAAAAATACCTTCTAGCTCAAACTCTAAATCATCTAACAAATCCAGAGCCTGTTGCAATTCCTCTTCACTTCGAAAACCAATTCGCCCCATACCCGTATCGATTTTTAAATGAACTGCTAGTCCAGAAAAATCCAAATCTAGCTTAGCTACTTGGGTCAACCATTCTAAACTAGCAACTGTCACGCTAATATTTAACTGATGAGCTAGGTCTAAGAAGTTCGGAGGCACAATACCTAAAATCAAAATAGGATCTTCAATACCTGCCCTACGCAATTCTAAAGCCTCGTCCAAGTTAGATACGCAAAAACCAGTTACCTTACTGGATAATTTCCTTGCTACTGCAACTGCCCCATGGCCGTAAGCATTAGCCTTAACAACCGCGAAGGCAGCGGTCTTATTTGGCAAACCACCCATCACTTTTTCCAGATTAGCGACGATAGCATCTAAATGAATACCTACTTGCGTGGGGCGATGTTCACTCTCAATCATCTTTCTCCTCCAAAATAACACTAGCCTGGGCAAAATTTCCTGAATGACTAATGCTTAACCATACTTTCCCTGAAAAATGTCTAGAAACTAAGCAAGGGACACCGTTACTAGCATTTGAAATCTCAATATCTCGAAAAGTAACCTTGCCAATCCCAGTACCTAAAGCCTTAACGAAAGCTTCTTTAGCGGCCCAACGGCCCGCCAGATATTCCAGCTGGCGACGACCTTGTAACCCTTGATACCGTTCAAATTCTCTTTCTGTTAAAATCCGTTTGGGAAAATCACTATGTTTCTTTCTAGCACGCTCAATCGCCTCTATTTCTTGAAGGTCAATACCATGCCCAACTATCATTGAAACCTCGCCTCATTTTCACATTTCATCCTTTGGAACAATTGAAAAGGAACTGGACAGCCGTCCAGTCCCTTGTTCTTTGCTATTTACGGCCGTGACAATTTTTAAATTTCTTACCAGACTGACATGGGCATGGTGCATTTCGATCTACGCCTTCGAAAGATACTTGTTCTTTCACCATGGCAGACTGCGCCGGAATAATATTTTTCACTGCTGTTGTATGAGATTCTTGTCTTGCACGCTCACGCTCAATATTATCGTGGATTTGAGCCTTCATCATTAAACGAGTGACCTCAAACTCAATGGCACCAATCATATCATTAAACATGGTAAAAGCTTCTGATTGGTATTCAACAATTGGATTGTTTTGAGCATAACCACGCAAACTAACAGCATTACGCAACTGATCCAAGGAATCAATATGATCTGTCCATTTGCTATCTACTACACGGAGAATAAGGACCTTTTGGAACTCACGAACCCGCTCTTCATCACGTAATTTTTCAACCTGTGAAGCATAAACTGACAAGGCACGTTCATAGAGTTCATCAATAATTTCCTGCTTACTTAAATCCTCCAGATAAGCCAGACTTAAACTACCTTCCTCAACCAGATTAGCATGTGCAAATTGAGCAATCGCTACCACTGCTTCTTCTTTAGAATTCAAGAAATGACCTTCCACCTGGCGCTCAATGGTACGCTTGATCATGGCTTTAATTTCTGGAGCTAGATCTCGATCAGCTGTAATGACATCGTGACGTTGACTGTATATAATCTCACGTTGTTCACGCATGACATCATCGTATTGAAGAACTTGTTTACGGGAATCATAGTTATTTCCTTCAACACGTTTTTGGGCTGCTTCAACTTGTCTCGTCAACATCTTAGACTTAATAACAGATTCTTCCTCAGTCAAGTTCATACGTTCCATAAAGGCCTTAATTCGTTCCGAACCAAAACGCTTCATCAAATCGTCTTCCAATGAGAGATAGAATTGAGACTCACCCTTGTCCCCTTGACGTCCTGCACGTCCACGGAGCTGGTTATCAATACGTCGACTTTCATGTCGCTCTGTTCCGATAACACATAGACCACCCAAATCCAATACGCCAGGACCTAACTTGATATCTGTACCACGTCCCGCCATGTTGGTCGCAATGGTAACAGCTCCACGCTGACCGGCATTCATGATAATTTGAGCTTCACGGTAGTGGTTTTTGGCATTCAACACTTCGTGTGGCACACCTGCAGCAACCAATTTTTGCGAAATTAAATCAGAAGTCTCAACCGCAACTGTACCTACAAGCACTGGTTGACCTTTTTCATAACGACGTTTGACATCCGCAACCACCGCATTGAACTTATACTCCAAACTTGGGTAAAGTAAATCTTCGTGGTCAATACGTTGAATTGGGCGGTTTGTTGGGATTGGAATAATGCGAATGTTATAAATTTCGCGGAATTCTTCCTCTTCAGTCTTACCAGTACCAGTCATACCCGAGAGCTTTTTATACATACGGAATAGGTTCTGGTAGGTAATGGAAGCACTGGTCTTGGATTCATTTTGAACCGGAACACCTTCCTTGGCTTCAATGGCTTGGTGAAGTCCATCAGAATAACGACGACCTTCCATGGTACGACCCGTAAACGGATCGATAATCATAACCTCTTGCTCTTCATTCACAAGATAATCTACATCGTAGGTCATGATGTAGTTGGCACGAAGGGCATTGTCCAAGAAGTGAGTAATAGCTACATTTTCTATATCATACAAGTTATCTAACTTGAAGAATTTCTCAGCCTTGTCAATCCCTGAGTCTGACAGACCAATCGTTTTAGATGGTACATCAATGATATAGTCTTCGGTATTTAAGGATTTGACCAACTTATCTGCTAAGAAGTAAAGTTGATTGGTTTCTGAACCCTGAGGACCAGATACAATCAAAGGTGTACGCGCTTCATCAATCAGGATAGAATCGACCTCATCAACCAAGGCATAGTTGAGCGGACGTTGTACCATATCTTCCGCACGCACAACCATGTTATCACGAAGATAGTCAAAACCGATCTCAGAGTTGGTCGAATAGGTAATGTCACAGTTATAGGCTTCTCGTTTTTCAAAAGGTGACTTAGCCGCGAGGTTAATCCCCACAGACAAGCCTAGCCAAGAATAAAGCTCACCCATCTCTGTTGCATCACGAGTTGATAAGTATTCGTTTACCGTTACAACGTGTACTCCTTCGCCTGAAAGAGCATTGAGATAAACTGGCATGGTCGCAGTAAGGGTTTTTCCTTCACCTGTACGCATCTCTGGCACATCACCATTATGGAGAACAATTCCCCCCATAACCTGCACCTTATAGGGATAAAGCCCCAAGACACGTTTCGCAGCCTCTCGCACAACCGCATAGGCTTCATACAGTAAATCATCTAGTGACTCACCATTTGCATAACGTTCCTTAAATTCTATCGTCTTTGCTTGTAATTGCTCATCCGTTAAAGCGGCCATCTCGTCTGCATAAGAGAAAACCTTATCCGCCATTCTTTCAAGTTTTCTTTGTTCTCCCTTGTCATTTTCGATAAGAGAACGAAGTTTGTTTGCTAACATATATTTCATCCTATTTCAAGTTTTAATCAATAATCTATTGTAGCAAAAAAATAGTTAATTTTCAAGATTTCCCCTCTTGTATCCAAGAAAGGCGCACAAAAAAATCCGAACAAGTCGGATTTTTCATTATTTTTCAGATACTTGTTTGGCCAAGGCAAAGTTTCCAAGTGTAGCTGAACCATTTTCAGCAACTGCAGGGGTTACAATGTACTCTTTGACATCTGGTGTTGGAAGGTAATCATTCATCAAACCAACAAATTTCTCACGTACACGGTTGAGCATGTGCTCTTGCGCCATAACCCCACCACCAAATACAATGACTTGCGGACGGTATAGCAGAGTTGCCTGAACAGCTGCTTGAGCGATGTAATAGGCTTGAACATCCCAGACATCTGAGTTAAGTTCGATCAATTCACCACGGATGCCAGTACGGCCCTCAAGTGAAGGACCTGCCGCCAATCCTTCCAAACAGCCATTGTGGAATGGACATACGCCGTTGAACTCATGCTTAACATCATAAGGGTGCAGAGCAACATAAGTATGACCTGCTTCTGTATGGCCCAAACCACCGATAAACTCACCGTTTTGGATAGCACCTGCACCGATACCTGTACCGATTGTGTAATAAACCAAGCTCTTAACACCCTTACGAACCAAGGTTTCACCATAGGCAGATGAGTTAACATCTGTTGTAAAGTAGAATGGAATGTTAAATTCTTTAGCAATCAAACCAAGCAAATCAATGTTTGACCAATGTGGCTTAGGAGTTGATGTAATATAGCCATATGTTTGTGAGTTTTGGTCAATATCAATTGGACCGAATGAACCAATGGCAATACCTGCCAAACGATCCTCATAACGCTTGAAAAATTCAACTGTACGTTCAATAGTTTCATAAGGCGTTGTCGTTGGAAATTGTGTTTTTTCAATTACTTGAAAGTTCTCATCACCAACCGCACAAACAAACTTCGTTCCACCAGCTTCAAGGCTTCCGTATAATTTTGTCATGAATTTTCTCCCTTTTTGTTTTTTTCATTATACCATAGATAGAAATAGAAGAAAAAGGCTTACCGCCTTTTTCCTAGATATATTATTTCTAGGCTCTCATCTTACTTTCAGTACTAGGCAACGAGCCGCAGGCATAACTGAAGTTAGGCAAGGCGAGTTAACGAAGTAATGAAAGCAAAGAGGAGGTCTAGAATTATTTTGCAACTTTCAAGAAGTCTTCCCCGTGAGCGATTGTTCCCTCAGCAAGTGGTGAAACTTCTGTGAAGTCTGCTGTATTTGTCACGATGATCATAGTTGTATCATCAAGACCAGCTTCTGCAATTTTCGCTGCATCGAATTTAGCAAGTGGCGTACCAGCTTTCACCTTGTCGCCAGCTGCAACCAATTTCTCAAATCCATTACCGTTCATTGATACAGTATCAATACCGATGTGAATTAAAAGTTCAGCACCAGACGCTGTTTTCAATCCGTAAGCATGGCCTGTTTCAAAAGCAATTGTTACTTCTGCATCTGCTGGAGCGTAAACAACACCCTCAGATGGTTTAACAGCCAATCCTTTACCCATAACTCCTGATGAGAAGACTGGGTCATTAACATTTTCAAGGGCAACAACGTCACCTGAAAGTGGAGATACAAGAGTTTCTTCAGCTACAAGTCCTGTTTCTGCTTCTTCAAGCGTTTCAGCTGTTTCTTGTGCTGAAGCACTAGGCTTTTTTACATCTTTCTCCTCATCTTCATAACCGAAGAAGTAAGTAAGAGCAAAACCAAGAGCAAATGATACGGCAACCATAAGGATGTATGGAAGAATTTGACCATTACCTGCGTAAAGTGTCAAACCTGGGATGATAGTAACACCCATACCTGTACCGGCAAGACCAAGAAGAGATGCTACAGCACCACCGATGGCACCCGCAACCAATGAAAGAAGAAATGGTTTGCGGAAACGCAAGTTAACACCGAAGATAGCTGGCTCAGTAATACCAAGGAAGGCAGAAAGAGCTGCTGGGAAAGCAAGAGCTTTCAATTTAGGATTCTTAGTTTTCACACCAACCGCTACTGTAGCAGCACCTTGTGCTGTCATAGCTGCAGTGATGATAGCGTTGAATGGGTTAGCACCAGTGTTTGCTACCAATTGAGCTTCCAAGAAGTTGAAGATATGGTGAACACCTGATACAACGATAACTTGATGAACACCACCGATAAGGAGACCACCAAGACCCATTGGCAAGTTCAAGATAGCTTGTGTACCAGCCAAGATGTAGTTTTCAACCACGTGGAAGACTGGACCAATCACAAAGAGACCAAGGATTGACATAACAAACAAGGTAATGAATGGTGTTACCAAGAGATCAAGAACTTCTGGAACTACCTTGCGGACTGCTTTCTCAAATTTAGCACCAATCAAACCGATGATGAAGGCTGGCAATACTGAACCTTGCAAACCTACAACTGGGATGAAACCGAAGAAGATAGTTGGTTTCACATCGCCACCTGATGCTACAACCCAAGCGTTTGGCAACTGACCCGCAATAAGCATCATACCAAGAACGATACCGATTGTTTGGTTACCACCGAATACACGGAATGTTGACCATACCACCAAGGCTGGCAATACGATGAAGGCTGTATCAGTCAAGATTTGTGAGTAAACGTTCAAATCTTCTGGAAGAGTATAACCGAGTGCTCCAAGAAGTCCACGAAGACCCATGAAAAGACCAGTTGCTACGATCGCAGGGATGATTGGAACGAATACGTCACCGAAGGTACGGATAGCACGTTGGAAAGCATTGCCTTGCTTAGCAGCTTCTGCTTTCTGCTCACCAGTAGTCGCTGTTGGTAACCCAAGGGCAACGACTTCATCGTAGATCTTGTTTACTGTACCAGTACCAAAGATGATTTGGTATTGACCAGAGTTGAAGAAAGCACCTTGTACTTTTTCGATATTTTCGACTGTATCCTTGTCGATTTTCCCTTCATCAACGACCATGACACGAAGGCGAGTCGCACAGTGGGCAACACTACGTACGTTCTCACGTCCACCCAGGGCGTCAATGACTTTTTTTGCAATTTCAGTATTGTTCATCTTGCAAAAATCTCCTTAAATTATTTTTTGTTTTTTGAAAGTGTTTTCACACTTTCGATGGTTTTATTATATCACTTTTACAAAATATGTCAAACGTTTTGCAGAATTTTTTAAAAAATTCCAATAATCATTGTAAAAAGCTTGATTTTTCACAAGAAAACGTTTACTATAATAATTGAAATATTAGATAAAATTGGAGATAGTATGGCCTTTACTACTGAAGAACGTTACAGAGCTTATGCTGACTGGACGCCAGAATACATTGAAAAAATCAAAAAGAATACGGAGAGTTCCCCTTGGAGAACTAATTTCCACATTGAAACTCCACACGGTCTTTTGAATGACCCGAATGGATTTTCTTATTTTAATGGAAAATGGACCCTCTTTTACCAATACTTCCCATTTGGTGCAGCACATGGCTTAAAATCATGGGTTCATACAGAGTCCACTGACCTTATTCACTTTGAAGAAACGGGTGCAGTCATGTATCCCGATACGCCACTGGATAGCCACGGTGCCTACTCTGGTTCTGCTATGGAATTCGGCGATAAACTCTTTTTATTCTATACAGGAAATGTCCGCGATGAAAATTGGGTCCGCCATCCTTATCAAATTGGTGCCTTGATGGACAAGGACGGCAAGATTGAAAAAATTGATAAGATTTTGATTGACCAACCAGAGGATACAACCGACCACTTCCGTGATCCACAAATCTTCAACTACAAGGGACAATATTACGCCATCGTTGGTGGACAAAACTTAGACAAGAAAGGTATTGTTAAACTCTATAAGGCTGAAAACAATGACTACCTCAACTGGACCTTGGTTGGTGACCTGGATTTTGCTAATGATATGACTGCCTACATGATGGAATGTCCAAATATCGCCTTTGTCGGTGAGCAACCAATTCTTCTTTATTGCCCTCAAGGTTTGGATAAAGAAGTCTTGGACTATGGTAACATCTATCCAAATATGTACAAGATTGGTCAGAGTTTCGATCCAGAAACAGCAACTATTGTAGAGCCTAGCGAACTCATCAATCTGGACTATGGTTTCGAGTGCTACGCAACCCAGGCCTTCAACGCTCCTGATGGTCGCACCCTTTCTGTCAGCTGGTTGGCCCTTCCTGATGTAGAATACCCAACTGATGCTTATGATTATCAAGGTTGCTTGTCATTGGTCAAAGAATTGTCTATCAGGGACGGCAAACTTTACCAATACCCAGTTGAAGCTATTACCAGTCTTCGTCAAGAATCTCAGCCATTTTCAAACCAAAAAGAAACCAACAATGTTTATGAGCTGGAAATTGAATTTGCTGCTGGAAGCAAGCATGAAATCGTGCTATTTGCAAACCAAGACAATAAAGGTCTAGTCTTGACTGTTGACACAGAAAATGGACAGATTACATTGGATCGCGAACATTGTGGTCAGCCATTTGCTCTTGATTTTGGCACAAGTCGCGCTTGTGATATTGAGCCTGGAGCGCTTACTACCAATATTTTCATCGACAAGTCTGTCTTTGAAATTTTCATCAATAAAGGAGAAAAAGTATTTTCTGGTCGCGTTTTCCCTGATGCAGATCAAAATGGTATTGCCATCGCTGCTGGAAACCCTACTGGAACTTACTATCATTTAGATTATGGTTGCAAAACTAACTGATGTCGCCCAGTTAGCCGGAGTTAGTCCGACAACGGTTTCTCGTGTCATCAATAAAAAAGGCTACTTATCAAAAAAAACGGTCCGCAAGGTTGAGGAAGCTATGCGAGAATTAGGTTACAAGCCCAATAATTTAGCTCGTAGCTTACAAGGAAAGTCAGCTAAACTGGTTGGCTTGATTTTCCCAACTATCAATAATATCTTTTATGCCGAATTGATCAGTCATCTCGAAAGCCAGCTCTTTAATCGTGGTTACAAGACGATTATTTGCAATAGCCAACACGAATCTGAGAAGGAAAGAGAATATCTGGAAATGTTGGCAGCCAACCAGGTAGATGGCATTATCTCTGGTAGTCATAACCTGGGTATCAAGGATTATGATCGAGTGTCTGCTCCCATCATAGCCTTCGACCGCAACCTGTCACCGTCAATCCCAGTGGTATCTTCTGATAACCATGCTGGAGGTGTACTTGCTGCCAAAACATTGAAAAAGGCTGGTTGCCAGCGACCTATTATGATTTCTGGTAATGACGATTCAAATTCCCCAACTGGACTTCGTCAATTAGGCTTTCTCTCCATCTTACCAGATACCATAGTCTACCACGTTTCCAGTGATTTCTCTCCCGTTAGAAAAGAAATGGAAATCCGTACGATTATTGAAAAACATCAACCAGATGGTATTTTCGTGTCTGGTGATGCTACTGCTATGTTGGTCTGGAATGTGGCACGTTCGCTCAACCTGTCCATTCCACAAGATCTTAAACTGATTGGCTATGATGGAACCCACTTTATTGAAAACTACTATCCTCAACTGACAACGATTAAGCAACCCTTAGATGATATCGCAAAACTAATGGTTGATTTATTGATTGAGAAAATTGAGGGTAAGGAATTAAGCAAACATAATTATATCTTGCCAGTTTCCCTACTTGCAGGGGCTAGTATATAAAATGAACTGTACCTGATATCAATCTGGTACAGTTTTTTGTTGGTCAAAAATAAAAAAAGAAACCACTTAGGCTTCTTCTTTTACAAATTTGCTCAAAACACCATTGATAAATTTGGCTGAGGATTCATCTGAGAATTCTTTGGCTAGTTCGATAGCCTCATTGACAGCTACACGGTCTGGTGTTTCTTCGAAATGCAAGATTTCAAATAGACCTAAACGCATGATATTCTTATCAATCAAGGTCAATCGGTCCAAGGTCCAACCTGCTTTTAGTCGGCTAGATAATTCCTTGTCCAAATCCTCACGATAATCTGCCACACCATTGACAAGATTTAGAAGGAAAAGCGGAATTTCAACACCTTCATGCTCTTCTTCTTGGTCGTAAAGATAGGAGAATTGGGCTGCCTGTACAGGTTCTTGACCAAATTCCAGTGATACGATTGCCTGCAAAGCACACTTACGCAGGGCGTGTCTGTTATTCTTCATCAAGGAAATCCTCTCCGAACAAATCTTTCAAGGCTGGTTTTGGTGTTTTATCTGGAACAATGCCATTGACATGAATATTGACAGCAGTCACTTCAACTTCTGCGTAGTTATAAATAGCTGTTTTAACTGCACGTTGAATATCCATAGATACAGCTGGAACATTGACACCGTATTCTAGGTAAACATAGATGTCTGCTGTTACTTTTCCTTCGTCGTCAGTTTGAAGGTAAACACCTTTATTTAAGGAAGATTTTGACCAAGTATCTGCCACACGTTTGTTATGAAGAGAATGTACCCCTTCCACTTTGGCTGCCGCAATACCTGTAATCACTTCAAGAACGCGTGGTGCAATGACGATTTCACCTTGGTATTCTGTTGTCATAAGCTCTCCTTTCTAGGAGGAAACCCTTAAGCGCGTGATACGTAAGTTCCCTCTGCTGTGTTGATAACCAGTTTTTGACCTGCTTCGATGAAGTCTGGCACGTTGACCACCAAACCTGTTTCCATAGTAGCAGGTTTACCTGAACCAGTTACAGTTGCACCTTTGATAGATGGCTGTGTTTCTGCTACAACCAATTCAACAGTTGTTGGTACAGTCACACCGATTACTTCAGTTCCGTAGAACTGGATTTTCACATCTGAGTTTTCCAAGATGTAAAGCAATTCTTCTTTGATAGTTGCTACTGGAATTTCATACTGGTCATAGGTTTCAGTATTCATGAAGAAAGCTGTATCTTCCATTTGATATAGGTATTGTGCTGGAACTGTTTCGATAATGGCTTGTTCAAATTTTTCATCTGGACGGTAAGTTGTATCGAAGGTTGAACCTGTACGTACATCACGCAATTTCATACGCATGATAGTGTTCCCCTTACCTGGCTTGTGGTGGCTAGCTTCCAAGACCTTAATCAATTTACCTTCAGCTTCGAAGGTCATACCTGCTCTAAGTTTACTTGCTTCAATCATTGTATTGAATACCTCTTCAAAATTTTATTTATTCGTTTTATTTTACCATAAACTGTCAAATTTCTCAAATGACAATCAACTCTTTTGGAGCTAAGGTTAAGACTTCGCAACCTGTTTCCGTAATCAAGAGGTCATCTTCGATACGGACACCATATTTGTCATCCAGATAGATGCCGGGCTCATCCGTCAAGACCATACCAACCTTGATTGGCTCGTCAGATTTTCCAAAGTAAGGATATTCATGAATGTCCAAACCAATCCCGTGCCCAATCCCGTGCGTGAAGTTGGCTCCATAACCAGCCGCATTGATAATCTCACGAGGAATAGCGTCAAACTCGCGGTAGGTGACACCTTCCTTGGCCTGGTCAATTAAAGCCTTGTTGGCACGCAAAACCACATCGTAAATCTCACGTTCTTGGTCTGTCACATGACCGATATGGATGGTCCGTGTCATATCGCTGACATAATGTTGGTAGTAGCAGCCAAAGTCCAAGGTCAGCGTTTCACCAGTCTGGATAAGCTTTTCTGAGGCTCTTCCATGGGGCATGGCAGAGCGGTAGCCAGATGCCACAATGAACTCAAATGATGCCCCTTCGGCACCGAGTTGACGCATGCGGTGGTCAAGGAAATGATTGACGTCCATTTCAGTCGTCTGACCTGGTTTGATAAAGTCAAGAACATCAATAAAAGCCTGATCCGAAATTTGACAAGCACGGCGAATGGTCGCAATTTCCTTCTCGTCCTTAATCATGCGCAAGTCTTCTATAAAATTGGACATAACAACCAACTGATACCCCTCAAAAATGCTGGTCAGATGTTGATAGAAACCATAGGTCACCTCGCTATCAAAACCAATGGTTTCAAGACCATCTTCCTTTATCACCTTTGAAATCTCTTCAAGGGCAAAACGGCTATCAATAATATCAAAGCCCTGCACTGTAGCCTTGGCAATCAAGGTATAGCGTGCATCGGTCACAAACAAGCGACGTTTGCCACTGATGAAAACAGTCGCCTCAGTTCCCCAAAAACCTGTTAGATAATAAATATTATTCTGTCCAGTCACCAAGATGCCGTCCACATCTGATTGGGCTAATTTTGCTTCGAATTTTTCAAGTCTTTTTTGCATTCTATTCCTCCAAAGATTTTGTAACTATTATAGCAGAAATGCACAGAATTACCAATAAACTTCCAATAAACAAGAAAAAGCCGCTTGGCGACTTTTCAAAACAGCATTAAGAGTTTCTTCTCATTTCCCTTTAAATTCACGAATCCGTTGAGGAATACCCTCTAAAAATTGATTCATTTTTTGTTGCCATTCATTTTCAAGAGCTTTCCTTTCTTGAGAATCTAGGTCGTCAATAGCCTTACTATTTAGGCCGATTTCGCTTAAAACTGGACTGACATTAGAGATTGTCTTTTTGCCAAAATGAATTTTACTTTCTTCCATCCATAAATTAAGTGAGGAGCTTAACTCAACTTGTTCCCAAGGGATTCTGACAAGTGCTGGTTTGCCGAATAATTTCTTCTTAAAGGTGTAGACAGCTTCCTCTGTAAAGATAAGATTTAAACTTAGAGTTCCTTCAAACATGGCAAAAATATGTTCTTCATGCAACTCCTTGTAGCTTGGATAATGATACCAAAATACTCTAGCCGAATAAAGACTTGCATACTCCTTTGGTAAAAGAATTGTATCTTGTTCTTGCAAGTTTTTTTCTGCAATCATCCATTCAAGATTATTCTCAATAAGGGGAGTCCAAAAAACGTAATCTGCAAGTTCGCTCAGGTACTGATAGCGTTCATAATCGATAAAAGTTGGGTCTATAGAGGTTCCTTCTAGGGAAGCAAGCAAATCATTTGAAGGCGCAGTAAGTCCTGGAATCTCACCCTTATAATCCACACGATTTTGCCTTGGTTTTAACTCTTTAACAATTTCTTCAGGTAAGAGGTTTTCTAACAATGCTGTCAAGTTGGTTAACTCATGATTTCCCCAAAAAGTACCATAAGAAAAGACATTCGTCGGTGCAATACAAAAAGAATAAACATCTACCACATATTCCTCAACGCTTGTAATCGTTTCTGAGCTAGGAACAAACTGAAGTAATTTTCCCAGTACACAAGATGCTAGGTATTGTTCCCAAGTCTGATAACTATTTTTGATACGCTCTGTTTGCTTGGTAAACAGTTCCTCAAATTCTTCTTTAGTAATCAAGCGAGCAGCATACGATTTCGTCAAGACATCAATTATTCGGCAGTCATCAAACCCTTGAATGGTTCGAGAACCTGTTAGTGAATTTAAAGAGAGGTAAAAGTCTTTTACATCAGGAGTGCCTATTCCATCAATAAAAGACGAAACATCTTCTAAAGCATGATAACGACCATCTTCCAGTTTATCAATTTCTTCTTTTAAACTTGAATAATCTGTAATTCCATAGTTTGTTTCTAACATGGTTCGCAACAGACCTCTGGTCATCATATTGACACCTGGCATGACGACACTCATTAGTTCTTTTTCGATAAATTGTCTATTGACTGAATTGGCAAAAACTAAACTGTATCTGTATGGACTGCACAATAAAACGTATTCCGATTGCATGGAGGTCTCCTTGTTAAGAATCTTATTTTTTACATTATATCTGATTTGTACTAGCTTATCAAGCGTAGAAAAAATCGGTGTAAGCTCCAAAAAAAAGAGCCAACGACTCTTTTTAAAATGCTTATTTCAACTTAGTTTTCAAATACTGGCCTGTAAAGCTGGCTGGGTTAGCTGCTACTTCTTCTGGTGTTCCTGTTGCAACAACGGTACCGCCACCAATACCGCCTTCTGGCCCCATGTCGATAATGTGGTCAGCTGTCTTGATAACATCCAGATTGTGTTCGATGACTAGCACGGTATTGCCATCATCAACAAAGCGAGCCAAGACCTTGAGCAACTGGGCAATGTCCTCCGTATGCAAGCCTGTCGTCGGCTCATCCAAGATATACAAGGATTTCCCAGTCGACCGCTTGTGGAGTTCAGAAGCCAACTTCATCCGCTGGGCTTCCCCACCTGATAGAGTGGTTGCAGGTTGTCCCAAAGTCACATAGCCCAAGCCTACATCTTGAATGGTACGAAGTTTCCGCTCAATCTTTGGAATATGTTTGAAGAACTCGACCGCATCATTGACCGTCATATCAAGGACTTGGGCGATATTTTTCTCCTTGTAGTGTACTTCCAAGGTTTCCGAGTTGTAGCGGTGTCCATGACAGACTTCACAGGGAACAAAGACATCTGGCAGGAAATGCATTTCAATCTTGATAATCCCGTCACCAGAACAAGCTTCACACCGTCCACCTTTGACGTTAAAGGAGAAACGTCCCTTCTTGTAGCCACGGATTTTAGCTTCATTGGTCTGGGCAAAGAGGTCACGAATATCGTCAAAGACACCTGTGTAGGTAGCTGGGTTGGAACGCGGTGTTCGTCCAATCGGGCTTTGGTCAATATCAATCAGGCGGTCCAAGTGTTCAATTCCTGAAATGGACTTGAACTTGCCTGGCTTGTCCGAATTGCGATTGAGTTTCTGGGCGATAGCTTTTTTCAAAATGGAGTTGACCAGAGTTGACTTACCAGAGCCAGACACCCCTGTTACCGCTACAAATTTCCCAAGTGGGAAACGAACAGTCACATCTTGCAGGTTGTTTTCCTTGGCACCGGTCACCTCTAAGAATCGACCATTTCCAACACGACGTTCCAAAGGAACTGGAATTTCACGTTTGCCAGACAGGTACTGGCCTGTAATGGATTTTTTATTTTTAGCTACTTGGGCAGGCGTTCCAGAGGCCACGATTTCTCCGCCAAAGACACCCGCACCTGGACCGATGTCAATCAACCAGTCCGCCTCCCGCATGGTGTCCTCATCATGCTCAACAACAATCAGGGTATTGCCCAAATCACGCATCTTTTTCAGGCTGGCAATGAGACGATCATTGTCCCGCTGGTGCAGGCCAATCGACGGCTCGTCCAAAATATAGAGGACACCTGACAGGTTGGAGCCAATCTGGGTCGCCAAACGAATCCGCTGGCTCTCACCACCAGACAATGTCCCCGCAGCTCGTGAAAGCGTTAGGTAATTTAGACCAACGTTGTTAAGGAAGGACAGGCGATCCTTGATTTCCTTGACAATAGGCGTCGCAATAGTTGCTTCATTTTCAGACAAGGTCAGATTTTCAATCACTTGCAAATGATCCGCCACGGACAAGTCTGATAATTGTCCGATATGCAGTCCCTTTTCGCCACCAACTTTGACAGACAGGGCTTGGTCATTGAGGCGATAGCCGTGGCAGGTTCCACAGGTCAGCTCATTCATGTAAGCCTTCATGACCGTCCGCGTATAGTCACTATTGGTTTCACGGTAGCGACGGTTAATATTGGTAATCAAGCCTTCAAATGGAATATCAATATCACGCACCCCACCGAATTCATTTTCATAGTGGAAATGGAATTCTTTGCCGTCCGATCCGTTGAAAATCAGGTTCTTCTCCTCTTCCGTCAATTCCTCGAAAGGCTTATCCATGTCCACACCAAAGTGGTTCATAGCCTGTTCCAACATCTGTGGATAGTAGTTGGATGAGATTGGATTCCACGGAGCCAAGGCACCGTCACGCAAGGTCTTGCTGACATCTGGGACAATCAAATCCGTATCCACTTCCAGCTTCATCCCCAAACCGTCACAATCGCTACAAGACCCAAAAGGAGCATTGAAAGAGAAAAGACGAGGCTCCAACTCGGGCACTGTAAAACCACAAACTGGGCAGGCATAGTACTCAGAGAAGAGCAGTTCCTTCTCATCCATGGTATCGATGATGACATAGCCGTCCGCAATCCGCAGGGCCGCTTCGATAGAATCGAAAAGTCGCGAGCGAATGCCTTCTTTTATCACAATTCGATCGACAACGACTTCAATATTATGAGCCTTGCTCTTGGACAACTCTGGTACTTCCGACACATCATAGACATCACCATTGACCCGCACCCGAACGTAGCCGTCCTTCTGGATTTTCTCAAAAATAGTCTTGTGTTGCCCCTTTTTCTTACGAACAATCGGAGCTAGAATTTGTAAACGCTGGCGTTCTGGCAATTCCAAAACCTCATCGACGATCTGCTCCACCGAAGATGCAGCAATCGCTCCATGCCCGTTGATACAGTACGGCACCCCGACCCGAGCATAAAGCAAGCGGAGATAGTCATTGATTTCTGTTGCCGTTCCGACTGTCGAACGCGGATTCCGCGATGTCGTTTTTTGGTCAATGGAAATAGCAGGGCTGAGACCCTCTATAGAATCCACATCTGGCTTGTCCATGTTGCCCAAGAACTGACGAGCGTAGGCAGACAAAGACTCCACATAGCGACGTTGGCCTTCGGCATACAGAGTATCAAAAGCCAAACTCGACTTACCAGACCCCGACAAACCAGTCACCACCACCAACTTCTCACGCGGAATGGTCACATCAATATTTTTCAAATTATGGGCACGCGCCCCATGAATCACAATATTTTCTTGCATAATTTAAGATACAGGGCCCGTAAAACGCACGGTGAAAATAGGCGGTAAGTCCGAAATCTGTGATTTCGAAGTCGCACCCCCGTCAAGACAACTAGTGCTTTCACAGGTCAAAAACCGAAGAAAGCACAGATGTCTACGACGCAGAAGCCAGTTCCACACGCTTAAACATGAAGAAACCAGCAATTTTTCACACAGCGTTTAGGGCGTGTTCAATTCCTTTCTAGATATAAGTGCGTTAAGAAAGCGAGAAGAAAATAGGAAAATGTGACGTCACATCAGTGACCAAGCATTTTATACTTTACAGTATCCACAGCTGTAATCAACTAAAGTTGAAACATCTATGTATCTTTTTCTCGATGCTTTTAGCACGCATTCAAATCCTTTCTAAGATACAAAGGGCGTCAAATGCATAGTCAAAATAGGCGGTAAGTCTGAAATCTGTGATTTCGAAGTCGCACCCCCGTCAAGACAACTAGTGCTTTCTTCGGTTTTCAACCTGTGAAAGCACTAGTTGTCTTGACGCAGAAGCCAGTTCCACATGCTTAAACATGAAGAAAACAGCAATTTTTGACACTACATTTAGCCCGTGTTCAATTCCTTTCTTAAGAGGCTCTAGCTGTACAATGAGAGATGAGAAAAAGTCCGTACAACTTACTCACTTAAATGTCTTCATATTATATCACAATTCTGCATAAAAGCTTTCCGTAACGACACATTTTTTGGTATAATAGAGGTTGCGTTAACAAAACAATTACAAAAAGGAGGGCGTCATATGAAGCAGATTTTTCTATCAACCATGACAGATTTAGAAGAAATCCAAACCTTTGAACCTGGGGCTTGGATTAATTTGGTCAACCCCTCCCAGAGCGAGTCAATGGAAGTAGCTGAACACTATAAGATTGACATTGCTGACCTCCGGGCACCTCTCGATGCGGAAGAGTCTTCTCGTATTACGGTTGAAGATGACTATACACTAATCTTGGTGGACGTTCCAATTCTGGAGGAGCGCAATAACAAGACCTACTATATCACCATTCCGCTTGGTATTGTATTGACTGAGGATGCGATTATCACAACTTGCTTAGAGCCATTACCACTCTTTGACCAATTTATCCACCGTCGTTTGCGGAATTTCTTTACCTTTATGAAATCCCGCTTCGTTTTCCAAATCCTCTACCGCAATGCCCAGCTCTATCTTTCTGCCCTACGGACCATTGACAGAAAGAGCGAGGAGATTGAGAAACAACTCCACGAAGCAACGCGAAACGAAGAATTGATTGTTCTCATGGAATTGGAAAAAACCATTGTCTATTTCAAGGCTTCCCTGAAAACTAACGAGCGGTTGGTCAAGAAACTAGCTTCTTCTTCTCGCCTATTACGAAAATACGAAGAAGACGAAGATTTGTTGGAAGACACCCTGGTCGAAACCCAACAGGCTATTGAGATGGCAGACATCTATGGTTCCATCCTGAATTCGATGACCCATGCCTTTGCATCCATCATTTCCAACAACCAGAATACCATCATGAAAACCTTGGCCCTCATGACCATTGTCATGTCCATTCCAACCATGGTCTTCTCTGCCTATGGTATGAACTTTAAGGATAACATTATTCCCTTCAACGATATTCCCTATGCATTTTGGTGGATTATCCTCTTCGCCTTTGCCATCAGCTTATCATTAACCTTCTACTTCATTCGTAAGAGATGGTTCTAACATTAGGAGATTACAATGTCATTTACAGAATTTAAAGAATTAACCAAGAAAAACCAGGAATTCATCCACATTGCCACCAACCAGCTCATCAAAGATGGTAAGTCTGATAGCGAAATTAAGGAACTGTTGGAAGAAATCTTGCCGACTATTATCGAGAAACAAAAAACTGGCGTAACAGCTCGCAATCTCTATGGAGCACCGAGTGAATGGGCGGCCAGCAAAACTATTTCTGAACAAGAAAAGAAAGACCAAGTTGAATACAACGAAAATCCTTGGTTGATGTGGCTGGATTCTAGTCTCTTCATGCTGGCTATTATTGCAGGTATCAATGGATTGATGAACTTATTGGGACAAGGTGCCCAGTACGGCTTGTTCACTCTATTGGTCATTGGTTTTGGTGTCGGCGCAGGTATGTACTTCATGTACCACTTCGTTTACAGAGAGCAAATTAAAACTGGTCAACGTCCTAAATTATTAAAAGCAATCCTCTTCCTCGGACTTGCGACCTTGGCTTGGTCACTTGTTTTCCTCTTGGCAGCACTTATCCCTACAAGCCTAAACCCTGTCCTACCTCCGATTGTTACTATTCTAATTGGCGCTGCGGCTTTTGGTGCCCGCTATCTTTTGAAAAAGAAATACAACATCCGTAACGCAATGTCACCTGTACAATAATCAACAAAAGGCGAATGGTCCATCCAGTCGCCTTTGTCTATTATTAACGCACTCCTTTCATCCTACGGGATGCCCATCTACATCCAACAAGAGCAAATCTTTTTTTGTCAAAATGAGTATGATATATAACGTTCCTGCACTTTATCATTTTTTAGAATGTAAGCTAAAAACACCCATTCAAGGACTTCATTCGCTCTCGTATTTCGAGCTCATGATAAAATAACACGTTTGGGGCATTACTCGCTTTCGTTAATTTCGAGCTCATGATAAAACAGTCCATTCAAGGACCTTAATTCGCTTTCGTATTTTCAAGCTCATGAAAAAATGGTCCATACTGTTATTGCGCTTTTCGCATTTCTAGAGCGCAAGCTAAAAAGACCCGTTGGGGTCTTTTTACTAATCTTCGTTTACGAATGGTAGCAATGCCATTACGCGAGCACGTTTGATAGCTGTTGTTACTTTACGTTGGTTTTTAGCTGAAGTTCCAGTTACACGGCGTGGAAGGATTTTTCCACGTTCAGAAATGAAACGGCTAAGAAGCTCAGTATCTTTGTAATCAACATATTCAATTTTGTTAGCTGCGATATAGTCAACTTTTTTACGGCGTTTGAAACCGCCACGACGTTGTTGAGCCATGTGTGTTCTCCTTTATATTATTATTTCAGACCTAGAATGGTAGGTCATCGTCTGATATATCCATTGGATTACTAGCTCCAAATGGACTTTCTTCTCTAGCGAAGTTAGGTGTAGATTGTGCAGGTGCTTGATAAGGTGAGTTATAGTCATTCCCAGCGGCAAATGAATTACCCGCTGAATAAGCACCACCTTGACCTTCACGAGCAGTACGGCTTTCCAAGAGTTGGAAACTATCCGCAAGCACCTCAGTCACGTAGACACGTTGTCCCTGTTGGTTATCATAGCTACGAGTCTGAATACGACCAGTAATACCAATCAGAGCACCTTTCTTAGCCCAATTCGCCAAATTCTCAGCTTGTTGACGCCAAATGACTACGTTGATAAAATCCGTTTCACGCTCACCGTTTTGATTTTTAAAATTGCGGTTAACTGCCAGAGTAAAAGTCGCAACAGCCTGGTTAGACGGAGTATAACGAAGTTCTGCATCACGGGTCATACGACCAACCAATACTACATTATTTATCATAATCTACCTTCTTACGCGTCAAGTTTGACAATCATGTGACGAAGAATGTCGCCGTTGATTTTTGACAAACGGTCAAACTCTTTAAGAGCTTCATCGTTGTTAGCTTCAACGTTAACGATGTGGTACAAACCTTCGCGGAAATCTTTGATTTCGTATGCAAGGCGACGTTTTTCCCATGCTTTTGATTCAACGATAGTTGCACCGTTGTCAGTCAAGATAGAGTCAAAGCGTGCTACCAAAGCGTTTTTAGCTTCTTCTTCAATGTTTGGACGAATAATATAAAGAATTTCGTATTTAGCCATTGATATGTTCCTCCTTTTGGTCTAATGACTCATGGTCTAGCCACGAGTAAGTGAGGGATACTCACAGAAAATAATTATACCATAATATAGAAAATGTGCAAGTGAAAATAGCTTACTGAAAACAATTTCACGAAAGAAAAGACTATCCAAGTTCATGGACAGTCAAATAGATTATGCCACAATCGCTTTTGCCACTTCTTCTGTTGTCATGCGAGAGAAATAGTGTGTCGTGTCGATTTCTTGCAATTTTGCAAGCACATCCGCATACTCGTAGCGAGTACCGACCAACAAATCTTCGATGTCCGATACATCACCAATTCCGAAGAAATCACCATAAATCTTGATGGACTCGATTACTGATTTCTCAGCCTTGATGTAGGTTGTGATCTTACCAGCTGGGTAACGGACGCTGCGCTCCACAGTGTATTCTGGTGTTTGACCGTAGGTCCAATCCCAAGTCGCAAACTGGGTATCACGGATTTCTTGGATACGGGCCAAGTCATCTTCTGACAAGACATACTCATCCATGTCTGGATATTCTTGCTTCATCTGGTTGAGAATGGCATCCTTGAACTCCAGAACGGTCATCTTCTCTGGCAATTCGTTGTTGATATTGGTCACACGGGCACGGACTGACTTGACACCCTTGGACTCAATCTTGTCCTTGCTGACCTTGAGGGCACTTGCGAGGACTGACATATCCACATCAAATAGCAAGCATCCGTGGTGCATCATGCGGCCTTTAGCGTAGGCTTGGGCATTACCACAGATTTTCTTACCGTCGATTTCCAGGTCATTACGGCCGGTGAAATTGGCCTCTACACCCAGTGTTGCAAGAGTATCAATCACAGGTTTGGAGAAGGTTTTGAAGTCAAAAGCTCCCTCGTCTGCCTTATTTGAAATAATGGTATAGTTTAGGTTATTGAGGTCATGATAAACTGCGCCACCACCTGACAGACGGCGAACAACATGGATGCCCTTTTCGTCTGTGAATTCCTTGTTGATTTCTTCAATAGCATTCTGGTGCTTACCGATAATGATGGCAGGCTCATTGATCCAGAGAATAAAAATTTCATCGATATCTGTTAATTCCTTGAAGGCATAGGCTTCGAGGGCGATGTTGTAAGCTGGGTCATTGCTATTGTTTACGATGTATTTCATGCGAAACTCCTTTATTGTTAACTAATTTTTATTATAGTGGAAACGATAACAAAAGGCAAGTGTTGGAACCTTACTTTTCTGACCTGCCTTGCTTTTTCTATAAATTGATGGTAGGCTAGAGAAGGAGGAAGTCATGAAAAAACAGTTAAACACATTTTGGAAAATTTATATTATCTCAAGCATCTTTGTTCCTTTTATGTGGGTAATCAATATCCCTATCATCTGCTTGATCCTTCCTCTTCATCTGACCTGGAAAAACCTCCGCTATTTTATTGCACTCTTGAAGAACCAATTAAAAGAGTATAGTTTTTGGGTCAATGATGGGCTCATTTTCTTTCTAGGGACAGGGCTAAGTTGGTTGGCTCTTGAAATGGCTCAAGTTGTTTACGTCGATTGGCCAGAAACCCTTGTGAACATCCAACTTCACAGCCCAATACAGACAGAAGCCTGGTCGGGACAGTTCTTCCTTCTTCTTATGGGGGTTTTAGCTTATTTGGTGCTAAACATCTTCCAAACCAGGCTCCTCCCCCCTCTCCTAACCGTCCTACTCATCAGCTGCCTGTATCCAAGTTTTGTCTTTGCTGTTTTGTGGACCATACAACTTTCTACTTTGATTGAAACAGATTTCTTCACCTACTGCTACCTGTGTTTGGTTCCTTTTAATATTTGTCTCATTTACAGTCGGACCATTTTACAAACCATTCAACTGTGGCAAGCAGAATTAGCCAAGCAGAGCAACCCACGCTTTCCCAGACTTTATGCTCTCCTGCAAAGAAGTCTTTCTCTGCCCATCTGGCTCCTCTTCTTCAGTCTGCCCTATCTTGCAACTCTTGGCTCTTATCTCATTCTCTTTGGTCAAAAACCTGACCAGCTGCTTCAGATGTGGACGGAAACCAGTGATTGGGCCTTATCGGAAAAGATCTCCCCACCAAATGCCTTCTATGATGAACACTATCTTTGTACAGTGGGGGCTGCTGGACACCGTAAACTGGTCAAACCCATTCGTATGGGAGAACGCCATGGACATCGTGTGGTGGTCAATCGTCAGCTACAAATTGCCAATGCTTTTGAACAGATTTTAGAAGAAAGATGTCCACGCTTGCATGGCCGCATTCGTTCCATCTACGACCGGTATGGCTATCCCATTTCCAAACATATTCGCAAAGCCTGGCAGGCAGATCTGATTTACCTGATCATGAAACCAACCGAATGGCTCTTCCTCTTCGTCATCTATCTACATGATTGTCAGCCAGAAAATCGCATTGCAGTTCAGTATTTGCCAATAAAAAAATAAGAAGCTGGACCCCCCAGCTTCTTTTGTGTACACATTACTCCACATCCGCTCCGTTTGTAGCGATGACATTTTAAGGCTCTATAAGACTGTAGTGGGTAAATCCACTATGGAAATTAAGGTTTTAAACGCCATGGAATTACCTTATTCCAACGCCAAACTGGAAGCTACCAACAATCTCATCAAAGTCATTAAGAGAAATGCCTTTGGTTTCAGGAAGATGAAAACTTTAAAAAACGCACTTTGATTGCTTTGAACAGTGAAAAGGACTGGGAAGAGTCCTTTTCAGCTTATCCCCTAAAAACAAGAAAGAGAGAACGAATTTCGTCCTCTCTAGGTGTTAGCTTTTCGTCTACCCACTACAGTTGACAAGGATCCTAAAAGAACCCAAATCCACACCAAAGAAGACTGTCGCCAGATTTCTTACTATGAATTTAGGTTTTGCCTGCTGTTCAGTAACAATCCTACTCTTATCTTATCAAATTGTTAGCGGTTTTGCAATACCTTTAAACACTCGTTCTCAAACTAGTGACTCACAACAAACCCAATTTTTCAAAGGCATTGTAGAGGCCGTTTTCTTCGACATCGTCAGTAATCATATCTGCCATAGCCAAGATTTCTGCTCCGCCATTTCCCATAGCAACACCAGTAGCACAATAGTTCAGCATGGGAATATCAATTTTAGCATCCCCAAAAGCGATGGTATCCACTTGGTTTGCACCTATGTGATCCAACAAAACTGAGATGGCGTGGGCTTTGTTGATGTCTTTGACACCTAAATCACCAAATAGTGCTGTCTCGCCACGGCCTCCCCAGGTGTTTGCAACCAGTTGCGGAAAGGCTTCTTTGGAGTCCAAATGATCCTGGTAGGAGTCGAGTAGAAAACTGACTTTATTCAAATCATCTCGATACAATTCTCCATCAAACACTATCCCGTGTATGACATCTTCTACTTCTTGATTGGCAACCTCTTCGGCAGTTTTCCCTTTGTTCATGGAATATATCCGCAGGGTTTCACGAGCACGTTCACGGAAATTCTCACTGGCAAAGAGCCCGTTGTTGCTTTCCAGATAAAATTCCAAACCACGTTCGTGAAGCCAGTCTACAATCGCTCGGCTATCATCTTTTGAAATAACCTGATGCATGACCACCTGTCCTTGATGCTCGACATAAGAGCCGTTGCCACCAATCATTCCGTCAAGACCAATCTCCCATAGTTCTGGTTGCATTTCCGCCCGACTTCGACCTGTACAGACATAAACCAAGTGCCCATTCTCTCTGGCCTGTCGAATGGCACGAATGGCAGATTCTGGAATCCGATTATGATAGTCAACCAAGGTTCCATCCACATCTAAAAAAATTATCTTGCGCACACTATATTCTCCTTACTATTTTTCTACTACAAGTATAGTCTGTTTTTCTATCAAAAAACAGTCGAAAACTGCGAAAGAATGATACTATCCTATGAACATGCTAAAGAAAGCCAATCGACTTTCTTTTTGCTTATCTGATTATTTGCGTTTTGGTGGGTTGTGGATTGCAACACCAAGCACATCGAGGAAGGCTTCATACATAACTTCTGAGAAGGTTGGGTGACCGTGGATAGATGCTGCCACATCGTCAACTGTCAACTCAGACTCCATGATAGTTGCTGCTTCGTTGATCATTTCAGCTGCCACTGGACCGATGATGTGAACACCAAGAATTTCATGGTATTTCTTCTCAGCGATAACTTTTACAAAACCATGTGCTTCGTTAGAAGCGATGGCACGACCGTTACCAGTGAAGCTGTTGCGACCGATAAGGATGTTTTCTTTACCATATTTCTCGATAGCTTGGTCTTCTGTCAAACCAACCATCGCTATTTCTGGGTGTGTGTAAACCGCTGCTGGTGTGAAGTCCAATTTAGCTTTGTGGTGGTTACCGTGGATCGCATTTTCAGCTGCCACTTCACCCATGCGGTAAGCAGCGTGTGCCAACATCTTAGTACCGTTGACATCACCTGGTGCGTAGATACCAGGGATAGATGTTTCTTGGTATTCGTTAACCTTGATACGACCGCGGTCCAATTCAAGGTTAAGATTTTCAAGACCAGCCAATTGTGGTACACGTCCGATTGAAAGAAGGGCTTTTTCAGAAACGATTTCTGAGCCGTCGTTCAACTTGATGGTCAACTGGTTGTTGGCTTCTACAATTTCAGATACACCAACAGAGGTCAAGAATTTCATACCTTTCTTAGAAAGGACTTTTTGCAATTCAACAGACACTTCGCGGTCCATACCTGGAATGATACGGTCTGCCATCTCAACAACTGTTACTTCTGTACCGTATGATGCGTAAACCAAACCAAGTTCTACACCGACTACGCCACCACCCATAACAGTGAGTGACTTAGGAATTTCACGCAAGTCAAGAATATCATCAGACGTCAATACCAACTTAGAATCGATACCTGGGATGTTGATGCGGGATACTTTCGAACCTGTCGCAAGAACGATGCTGCGACCTTTGATAACCTTGTCGCCGATAACAACAGTCTTGTCAGGGTTTACTTGACCAAGGCCGTTGAAGATGGTTACTTTGTTAGCTTTCAAGAGACCTGCTACACCGCCTGTCAAGGTCTTCACAACCTTGTTCTTGAAGTCAACAGTCTTGTCCATATCAACTGTGTAGTTGGTTGAAGCAAGGTTGATACCACGCTCAGCCGCAATCTTCAAGCCGTCAAGAATTTCAGCGTTTTTAAGGTAGGTCTTAGTTGGGATACAACCCTTGTTCAAGCAGGTACCGCCAAATTCTGATTTCTCAACGATAGCGATTTTACCGCCTAATTGAGCACCGCGAATGGCAGCGTAGTAACCAGCAGGACCACCACCGACAACAACCATGTCATACTCGTCAGCCGCCAATTCAGCCTTAGGAGCTTGTGGAGCTGCTGCAGGAGCTGCAGGTACTTCCAAACCAGCTGCTTTCAAATCAGCAGTTGCTTGAGCAACTTCAGCTGGAGCAGGTGCGCTACCTACTTCAACTGTTTCACCTTCTGCTCCAAGGTAAGCAATGACTTCTGTTACAGGAACTGTTGCACCGTTACCGTGAACGATTTTCAAGAGAACACCTGACTCTTCCGCTTCCAATTCCATACTTGTCTTATCTGACATCATCTCCAAGATAACATCACCTTCGTTGACAAAATCACCCTCTTGTTTTTTCCACTCGATGATTTCGCCTTCTTGCATATCTACACCAAGTTTCGGCATAATAATTTCAATTGCCATAGTTATGATACAAAGAACGTCAAATGCGACAGAATTTTAGGAGTCCAACACAGGATGCTTGCATCCAAGGCGGACTATCTAAATTCCGAAGCATTTAGTTCGTGTTCAAATGTCACGAACTCGTTCTACATCCTTTCTTTATTTTCTATTCAGAAATCTAATTCTCTAGTTTAAACCAATGGAAACCTTATCAGATCAACAATTCCAATGGGTTTTCCAGCAAGTTCTTCAAGTCAACCATGAACTTAGCACCATTCATACCGTCAACGATACGGTGGTCAATGGTCAAGCAGAGTGCCATGATTGGACGGATCTTGATCTCACCGTCAATAACAACTGGTGTTTGAACAGTAGCTGCAACACCAAGGATGGCTGAGTTTGGTTGGTTGATGATTGGGTTAAAGGTTTTAGTACCAAACATACCCAAGTTGGTGATAGAGAAGGTAGAACCTGACATTTCAGCCCCCTTCAACTTACCAGATTGAGCCTTCTTGATGACATCTTTTGAAGCCACCACGAAGTCAGACAAGCTCATCTTATCGGCACCATGAACAACTGGTACCACCAAGCCTTCATCCAAACCTACCGCGATACCGAGGTTGACAAACTTGTGCAACTCGATTTCTTGTGCATCGTTAATTAAAGATGCATTCATATAGCGGTGTTCTTCCTTCATCAAGGTACGAACCACTGCAAGACCGATCAAGTCAGTAAATGTTACTTTCAAACCAGTCTTGTTCATGATTGGTTCAAGGACTTGCTTACGAAGTGCCATGAGGTTGGTCATGTCGATATCGTAGTTAAGCGTAAAGGTTGGAGCTGTCAAGTAAGAGTTGACCATACCTTTTGAAATCGCCTTACGCATTGGGCTCATCTTGATGATTTCAACGCCTTCTGGCAATTCTTTAGCTGGTTTCTCTTCAGCCTTCGGTGCTGGAGCAGCAGTTTCTACAGCTGCAGGAGCAAGTACTGCCAGAACGTCGTCCTTGACAATCTTACCATTGACACCTGAACCTGTAAGGGTTGACAAATCAACACCTTGGTCTGCTGCAATACGGGCTGCAAGCGGACTTGCTTTTGGAGCTGCTCCCTTGAAGTCTTCAACGTCAGCCTTGTGGACACGGCCATTTGCACCAGTTCCTGGCACAAGTCCTAAGTCAATACCAAGCTCACGCGCCAATTTACGTGCTGCTGGAGTCGCACGAACCTTGCCACCACCTTGTGGTTTGGCAGCAGCTGCCGGAGCAACAATAACAGGCGTGCGACCTGCAGGTACTTCTTCGATGGCTGCAGCTGGAGTAACTGGAGCAGATGAAGCTCCTGCTTCAACCGTTTCGCCTTCAGCACCCAAGTAAGCAATGACTTCAGTAACAGGGACGGTAGCACCGTTTCCATGAACAATTTTTAATAGGACGCCTGACTCTTCTGCTTCTAGCTCCATGCTGGTCTTGTCAGACATCATTTCCAAGATGACATCGCCTTCGTTGACGAAATCGCCCTCTTGTTTTTTCCACTCGATGATTTCACCTTCTTGCATGTCCACACCGAGCTTAGGCATAATGATTTCAATAGCCATTTTTAAGATACCAAGTCCGAACAGAAAACGATTGAAAAATAGAAAATCCTGATTTCTTAGCGATTTATCTTTTCTCCTAGTTTTCCGGACGGGGTCAATTCCTTTCTTTCAGTTTCTTACATAACCACTAAACCAGACTTATTCACTAAGTCGGCTCAATTCTAGGTTACATTCTTTCAAACAGGGCTAGGACGGTTACCCGTCCTTCCATTCTTTCTTAACCCTTGTTTACTTGCTTATAGATTGCCGCTTTGATTTTCTCTACGTTTGGCAATACTGCGTTTTCAAGAATGTTTGCGTAAGGAACTGGTACATCGTCTGAAGCGATACGGATGATTGGTGCATCCAAGTAATCAAAGGCTTCGCTTTCTGTGATGATTGATGCGATTTCACCGATGAAACCACCTGTTTTGTAAGCATCGTTGACCAAGATAACCTTACCAGTTTTCTTAACAGATTCGATGATCAATTCTTTATCCAATGGGATAAGGGTACGTGGGTCAACTACTTCTACGCTGATACCTTCAGCAGCTACTTCTTCAGCAGCTTTCAAGGCACGTTCCAACATACGACCGTATGAAATAATGGTTACATCTGTACCTTCACGTTTGATTTCACCTTTACCAAGTGGAATGTAGAAATCTGGGTCCAAGTTCACTTCTTCTTTTTTACCGTAAAGAGCTTTTGGCTCCAAGAAGATAACTGGGTTGTTATCAAGGATAGATGATTTCAAAAGACCTTTTGCATCGTTAGCTGTACCAGGTGCGACAACCTTGATACCTGGGATGTGGGTCAACCATGCTTCAAGTGATTGTGAGTGCTGGGCAGCAGAACCGATACCAGAACCTGATGCTACACGGAAGGTTACAGGTGTCTTCAAACCACCACCAAACATGTAGTTAGTTTTGGCAGCTTGGTTAACAATCGCGTCAAGTGCAATTGTCACGAAGTCCATGAAGGTCAAGTCAACGATTGGACGAAGGCCAGTTTGAGCCGCACCAACCGCAGAACCAGCGATTGCAGCCTCAGAGATAGGCGTGTCGCGAACGCGTTTTGGACCAAATTCATCCAACATACCAACAGATGTACCGAAGTCTCCGCCGTAGATACCGACGTCTTCACCCATCAAGAATACTTTTTCATCCTTACGCATTTCTTCGCTTTGAGCCAAGTTAATCGCTTCACGCAAGGCCATTACTTTTGTTTCAGCCATTTTTTACTCCTAATTTATATCAATTTATCTTTACTGTAACAAGTAAAATATAGAAAACAATCAATTACTTCATTAGTAATCAAACGTCATAGCTACTCGAGCTACCCTAGTTTGACTTGCTTCTTTAGAGCTTAGTCAAACTTCTTACGTTAGTCTACAAACACGTCTTCGTAAGCTACTGAGATGTCTGGATCTGGGCTTTCTTGTGCGAATTTCACAGATGCTTCTACTTGTTCTGCAACTTGTGCTTCGATAGCATCCAATTCTTCATCAGTCGCAATCTTGTTCTCTGTCAAGTATTTGCGGTATTTCTTAAGTGGGTCTTTTGCTTTCCACTCGTTTACCTCTTCTTTTGTACGGTAAACACCTGCGTCAGCAGTTGAGTGACCAAACCAGCGGTATGATTCAACTTCGACCATGGCTGGTCCGTTACCTGCACGAACATACTCAATAACTTCTTGCATTTTCTCATAAACGGCAATAACGTCGTTTCCATCTTCAACATAGTGACCTGGCATACCGTATGCAGCAGCACGTTGGTAGAGGTGAGGAATCTTAGTAGAATAAGAAATGTCAGTTGAAATACCGTAACGGTTGTTAGTGATAAAGAAGATAACTGGCAAATTCCAAACAGCTGCCAAGTTCATTGACTCATGGAAGGAACCTTCGTTAGTAGCTGAATCACCTGAGAAGGCGATAACGATATTATCTGTACCGAGGTATTGTTGCGTAAGGGCTGCACCTACTGCAAGGGCATAACCACCACCTACGATACCGTTTGAACCAAAGTTTCCTTTTTCAACGTTGGCCAAGTGCATAGAACCACCACGGCCTTTAGATGTACCTGTTGCTTTACCAGCAAGCTCTGCCATCATACCGTTGATATCAATACCTTTTGCAATAACGTGACCGTGACCACGGTGGTGTGAGAAGATGATGTCTTGCTCTGTCAAACCAGCGATTGGTCCAACGGCCGCAGCTTCTTCACCAACTGAGAAGTGAGTCATACCTTGTACGAAGCCACGACGCACCAATTTATTCAATTTCATGTCAACATCACGGATTTGTTGCATTTTTAGAAACATATCCAAGTGTTGTTCTTTTGAGATAGATACCATAATTTCCTCCAAAGGTTTTTTCTCTTTCTGTACTATGATAGACCAATATTTCACAAATGGCAAGTATTTGAACCGTTTTCTTATTTACCGAAAATTTCGTGAAAACACTGATTTTCCTGCTATTTTTTACTACTGCTTCACTTTTTGTTTTTTCATTTGTTTTTTATTTCACAAACTTTTGAACAGACTTGTCAGCCTTTTTTCTTTTTGTTATTATATAGATGGAGGTGCCTATGGAATTTGATTTATTTCTTATCATTTGCAACTATATCGGTACAATCGCTTTCGCTGTTTCAGGTGCTGTCAAGGGATTCAATAAGAAACTAGATATTTTTGGTATCTGTCTACTCAGTATCATCACAGCTGTGGGCGGCGGTATCATTCGTGATACCATGGCCAATCATATCCCAGCTGCCTTAACAGATCCCAAGGCTATCTACCTTTCTATCGGTGTAGCCATTATCATGTATGTGATTGTCATCAATATGAAGCAAGACCAGCCACTGGATAAAAAAATGATTATTTTACTTTCCCAGACCAATCTGGTCTTTGATGCCATCGGACTAGCCATCTTTGCCCTTATCGGTGCCAATACTGGAGTTGATCTTCAACTAAACGCCATGACAACTGGCATCTTGGCCGCTCTAACAGGTGTAGGAGGGGGGATTGCCCGCGATTTACTGGTTAATGAAACACCCATCGTTCTGAAAGAAGATGTATATGCTGTGCTAGCCTTCTTTTCTGGCCTTCTCTACCACCTTTGTATTGTCGATTGGCAATTACCACAAATTCCCATTTTTATTAGTATTTTTTCTATTAGTCTGATTATTCGACTCTTGGTCATCAAGTATAAGATTAACCTCCCAAATATGGATAGAAAACGAAAGGTCTGAGTTGCTCAACTCAGACCTTTTTCTTATCCTATATTCAGTTTTTTACCAGCCACCGCCAGGACCAGTTGCTACAATCTGGCTAATTTGTTGGCCATTAACAGTTACTGTACCACCTGTCAATTCAGCAGTTCCGTCAAAGTCAAAGGCTGATGTTGGAGCTGTCACATCAACGGTACCACCTGATACATAGATATCACCATTGGCATCAAAAGCATCAGTATCTCCACTACCTACTGCAACTTTCAAATCACCACCAGTCACTTTGATAAAGATGTCAGATGAAATTGTACTTGCCGCATTGATAGCATCATCTGAACCGTAGACATCTAATGTCCCACCATTGATGGTAATATTCGTTCCTTCCATAGCTTCTGCTGATTCTGGAACAGTAATCGTGCCTCCATCAATTGTCAGTGCGGTTTCTGCTTTGATGGCATCATCACCTGCCTTCACAGTGATAGCACCACCAGTAATCGTTGTATAACCTTTTGTTGTATCCGTGTCGTTTGTTGACTTGATACCATCACCACCTGCAGTTACATCAATGGCTCCACCATTGACAGTCATCGAATCTTTCCCTCGTATACCGTCATCAACTGCTGTTACTTTGATATTGCCTGCATTGACAACCATGTCATCCGTTGAAACAATACCGTCTTGGAAGTTTGCTTCAACTGTTAGACTTCCATTACCAGTAATAGTCAAATCTGCTTCAACATGGATAGCACCTTCAATGTTTGTATCTGAGTGGTTGCTAGTATCTTTTACAGTATTACTAGTTCCGTCTTTGATTTCCAATTCAACACTACCAGCCTGAATGACATTGATAGCAGCAGTATCTGAACTTGAGATTTCTGCACCTGCTAAAACGATACGGACATTGGCATCTGTTTCAACTGTCACACCTGCGGTAGTTGACCCGGTTAGGATATATGTACCACCTTCTGTAATGTTCAAACCATCATTTGAGAGTGTTACTTCTTTTGTTGGAAGGGCTGACCAGTCAATTGAAGAAGTACTCGAAGTCGATGAGTTTCCGTTGCTTGTGGTTGAAGCGACATTTGTTTGACTAGTTGTTGCTGAACTTGATGTTGTTGTAGAACTTGAAGCTGTCGAACAAGCGGCCAAGACACCTAAACTCATAAGAGTGACACCAGAGTAAAGAAGTTTTTTAAGATTTGTTTTCATAATGTAAATTCCTTTTCTTTCTTTAGGAAGTTCGCTTGCCTTCCTGATATGCTCTTAGTTTACTCCTCATTCCTAAAAGAAAGATTAAAGATAGCCAAAAGAAAACTTAAAGTATTTTTTCAGAAAATCAGCAAAAAGGACTGGTAATCCAGCCCTGAAAACTATTATTTTTCCAATTTGGTCCAAGTTAAGCTTGTCAAATCAAGTAAAGTAGCAGTTTCCGGCCTGCTAGTATCCTCTGAAATCCTCTTCAATCCTGGAATCATAGTCTGATACTGATAGATTCGGAAAACACCCTCTGCTTCAAAAAGATAAGTCCCATCCTGCAAGGGATAGAGGCGAGCATCTGGACCAATCTCAAACCCAATGTTTCGGAAATTGTCCACCAAGCGCAAGTCTTCACCAGCAAGCTGAGTATAAAGATCAATTAAGACATACTCTCCTGACTTGTCCAAAGCCAAGAGCAGCTCCTCTGCTCCATCATGATTGATATCATACAAACTATAAAATAGTCCGCTATATTCATAAGTTTGATTTGTCAACAAGGTTAGATGACTGCTAACTTCATCTTGAGAAAGAACTTCAGCGGTCTGGCCTAGACTATCCTTGTAGCGCTCGAGAATAGATTGGTAGGCAATTGGCATGCTTATCTCAGTCGTCGAAATCTCTTGCTTACTTGAACTAGAGAAAGTGGCTACAGAAGATGATGGGCTAGAACTGGTCGCAATCTGATTAGAGGAAGTAGAGCTAGGACTACTCACTTTTGGCACCTGACCGCCTTGACATGCTACCAGCAAACATACAGTAGAAAGAAGCAACAACCTAGTCAAATATGTTTTCATGATATTCTCCTTTTGAAATTCTGTTAAAGCAAATAAAAAATTTTTAGCATAACTGACATCGATACGATATCATTATACCATATTTGTAGTTCTGCCGTTCATTTTTATTAAGGTCTTTTACTACTAGGCAACGATAGCAGACATAACTGGTTAGACAAGGAAACAGTAAATGAAAAACTAAGGTAAGATACTTAGACGTATGAATAACTCCATTTCCCTATTCCCAAAATAGTTTGAGCAGGCTACACAAAAACTTTCCAACGTAAAAAGCCGAATGTTGCCATCCGACTTTCCTATCTTAATCTTTTTGCTCAAGGGCACGCAACATTTGGTCAATTTTGTTGCCGTACTCAATGGATTGGTCTTTTTCAAAGACCAAATCAGGAATTTTATAGAGGGTCAGCTTGCGACCTAGTTCTCTCTTAATGGTTCCTGTTGCTTTTTCAAGACCTGTTTGAGCTTTTTGGTTGTCAGAAGCCAGGTTACTCATAATCGTATAGTAAACCTTTGCCATAGACAAATCTCCGACCATCTGTACATCAGTGATGGTCACACCTTGTACACGGGGATCGCGAATTTTCTTTTGCAAAATCTCATTGACTTCACGCTTGATTTCCATCCCAACACGGTCTGTTCGAAAATGGTTTGCCATATTATCTCCTTTCTCGAATGATAGAAAAGCTGAGTTTCCTCAGCTTAACATTGTTTCATAAGAGGGCTTCGGTAGAACAAATATCTCAGTTCCCTTGACACCCTTGCTTTTTAAAGAGCTGTTATTTCTTAATTTCTTCCATGATGTAGGCTTCGATGGTATCATCTACACGGATGTCGTTGTAGTTTTCAATCATCAAACCACCTTCTTGGGCGTTACCGACTTCTTTCACGTCATCCTTATAGCGCTTCAAGCTTCCCAATTTACCATCGAAGATAACAACGCCATCACGAATAACACGAACACTTGAATCACGGGTAACCTTACCACGTACGACCATGAAACCACCGATTGTTCCGACTTTAGACACCTTGAAGGTTTCACGGATGATCGCTTCACCGATGATTTTTTCTTCGTACTCAGGATCCAACATCCCTTTCATGGCATCTTCCATCTCTTCAATCACCTTGTAGATGATGCTATGGAGGCGAACTTCTACATCATCTGCTTCTGCTTGATTACGAGCCTCAGCAGTTGGACGTACGTTGAAACCAATTACAAGGGCATTTGATGCTTCTGCAAGTGTAATATCAGACTCGTTGATAGCACCTACTGCAGAGTGAACGATATTGACGCGCACGCCTTCCACTTCAATTTTTTGAAGGGATGAAGCAAGTGCTTCAACAGAACCCTGTACGTCAGCCTTAATGATCACATTAACTGACTTAACTTCACCTGCTTTAAGAGTATCAAAGAGGTTTTCAAGGCTAACTCGTTGCGTTGCTTGACGCTGTCTAAGAAGGGCACGTTTGGCACGCTCTTCACCAGCTGCACGCGCAGATTTTTCATCCTCATAAACTGCGAAATGGTCACCCGCCATCGGAGCTTCATTCAAACCTGTGATAGAAATAGGGGTTGATGGACCAGCCACCTTGACACGACGACCAAGGTCATTTGTCATGGCACGAACACGACCAAAGGTATTTCCGACAACGATTGGGTCTTGAACATTGAGCGTACCTTGTTGAACAAGGAGGGTCGCAACCGCACCTTTACCTTTGTCCAAGTGAGCTTCGATAACCGTACCGATTGCACGTACAGTTGGGTCTGCCTTGAGTTCTTGAATTTCAGCTACAAGAAGGACTGTTTCCAATAATTCATCGATATTTTGGTTGAATTTAGCAGAAATTTCTACGAATTCAGACTCACCACCCCAAGCAGTTGAGATAACGCCATGTTCAGCCAACTCACCGATGACACGTTCTGGGTTTGCACCTGGTTTGTCAATCTTGTTGATAGCAACAATGATTGGCACATTAGCTGCTTTGGAGTGGTTGATTGCTTCAATAGTCTGTGGCATAACACCATCATCTGCTGCAACGACCAGGATCGTCAAGTCGGTCACAGAAGCACCACGGGCACGCATGGATGTAAAGGCCGCGTGTCCAGGCGTATCCAAGAAGGTAATCTTCTTTCCATTTTCTTCGATTTGGTAGGCACCAATATGCTGAGTGATACCACCCGCTTCGCCTGTTGCAACACGCGAGTTACGAAGAGTATCCAAAAGGGTTGTCTTACCGTGGTCAACGTGTCCCATGATGGTCACAACAGGTGGACGCTCAACCATTTCTTCTTCATTGAGGTAGCCCTCTTCTACAAAGAAACGTTCGATATCTGCGTTATCAACCTCTACTTTTTCCTTGGCTTCAATACCATAATCAACCATAAGGAGTTCGATGGTGTCGCCATCTAGAGATTGGTTCTGAGTTGCCATAACTCCCATGAGAAAGAGTTTCTTGACGATTTCAGCAGGCTCACGCTTGATCCGTTTTGCAATTTCTGCAACGGTCATGCCAGCTGTGTATTCAAATTCTGTTGGCAATTCGTGGAACTTGCGTTCAGTTGCTGGCTTGACAGGTTGGTTACTCTTGCCTTTTTTGTTTTTCTTGTTGTTATTCCAGTTACTATTTCTTTGATTTCTCACTTGATTTTGACTATTTCGATTTCTTTGTTGTTTCCGTGGACCATCTTCTTCGTCACTATTAAAGTCACGTTTCTTGTCTGGTCGAGCTTGTTTCTTACGACGGGTATCTACAGAGGTTTCTGAGACCTTTTCAGGTACTGTTGCAACAGGTGTTGATGTCGCAAGTGGCTTGCTTTCAATCACCGGTTCTTCAAACTTGATTTCCTTTGGTTTTTTCGGTTGCTTTTTCGCTTCTTGTGCCTGACGGAATCGTTCCTCGCTATTGCGAGCATATTCTGCATTTTGCTCTGCTTTTAAGGCTGCTGCACGCGCTTTGAAGTCAATCTTAGGAGCTGCTGGTTTTGCAACCTCTTTTTGCTCAAAACGTGCTGATTGAGCAGGTCGATTGTCTTGACGACGACTATCACGATTGTCGCGACGGTCGCCAAAACGATTATCCTTGCGTTTATCTACACCTTGTTCACGTCGGTTGTCACGACGATCATTTCGTTCGTTAGTTGGACGGCCTTGGCCTTGCTGTCGGTTTTCACGACGGTCTTGACCATGTTTATTTTGTCCACCTTTACCTTGAGCACGTTTGGCTGCCTGCTCCTTGGCACGTGCTTCCCGTTCTGCCTTAAAGTTACGGCTCTGAGGGCGGTGTGGTGCTGCTGGAGCAACTGCCTTCGGTTCTTCCTTGGTAGCTGGAGCAGGAACTTCTTCCTTCACCACTGGAGCCTTGCTTTCAGTCGGTTTCTCAACAGACTGAACCTTCTCTACTGGTTTTGGAACTTCTGCTTTCTTAGCAAAGCTATCAGCCAAGCGTTTAGCACTTGCTTCATCTACACTTGAAGCATGGCTTTTGACTTCAAAACCCAATTCTTGAGCCTTAGCAACAACTTCCTTGCTGCTTACGCCTAATTCTCGGGCAATTTCATTCAATCTCTTCTTAGACAATGCCTTGTCCTCCTGTTCTATTCCATAATAGACCTCATCTTCTTTGTAAATCCAGCGTCTGTCACTGCAAGAACCTTTCTAGCCTTGCCGACAGCTGCACTCAATTCCAGTGTTGAAAACACTGTTACAACTTCTACTTGATAGGTATGACTTTTATCTGTTACTTTTTTACTTAAATTTCCAGCAGCGTCATCAGCCAAAAAAACCAATTTCGCCTGCCCTTTTTGAATAGCTTCAACAACCAGATCCTCACCTGAAACCAAGCGACCTGCCCGTTGAGCCAACCCCAATAAATTTAAGATTTTCTGTTTCTTATTCCAGTCCAAGTTCTCTCCTCTTGACCTTGTGATCAACATAGGCAATCAATTCATCGTAGAACTCTTCAGCTACTTCCATGCTAAATGAACGGTCAAAGACACGACGCTTTTTAGCTTGAGCAGCTTCAACATTATCTAGCTTGATATAAGCTCCGCGACCATTTGCCTTGCCTGTTGGATCGATAAATACTTGACCTTCTTTATTTTTTACAATACGGAGCAAATCCCGTTTGTCGATGATTTCACCGGACACCACAGACTTGCGCAAGGGTATTTTTCTAGCTTTTGCCATGGTTGCTCCTTTTGTTCTATTCTTGTTCTTCTGTAAATTCTTCCGCGACTTCTTCTACAAGCTCTTCTGTTGCATATTGCTCAGCTTCAAATGCTTCGTATTCTGATGCTGACTTGATATCGATACGGAATCCTGTCAAATGGGCTGCCAAACGAACGTTCTGACCACGACGACCGATTGCCAAGGACAATTTATCATCTGGCACAACAACAGTGGCATGCTTGCCATCTTCTGTGTCAAACAACACTTGGTCAACTTCAGCAGGTGCAAGGGCATTGTAGATAAATTCCGCTTCATCTGCTACCCACTCGATGACATCGATATTCTCCTCAGTCGGAATCATGCGGTCATTTTTAGCATCGTAACGAGCTGGGTGGAACTTGCTAGTGATTTTCTTGATATTTGAACCACCACGGCCAACGATTGTACCGATGGCATCTACGTTTGGATTATGACTACGGACAGCCACTTTCGTACGATCACCAGCTTCACGGGCAACACTCATGATTTCAACAGTTCCATCATATACTTCAGGAATTTCCTGTTCCATGAGACGTTTGATCATTTCTGGATGGCTACGGCTGACAAATACGTTCACCCCACGACCATTGTCTTCTACCTTGTAAACATAGACTTCAATACGATCATGTGATTGGAAAACCTCACCAGGAATTTGATCCTGTTTTGACAATTGTGCTTCAATCGTACCAAGGTTGACATAGATAAAGCGATTATCAAAACGCTCTACCGTACCTGACATAATCTCATTTTCATGTTGCTTGTAGGTATTGAAGGTAATGGCACGCTTTTGTTTGCGCATCTTTTCCATGATGGTTTGCTTAGCTGATTGGGCAGCTACGCGACCAAATTCTGCCGGATCTTCTGGGAATTTGATTTTATCACCCATTTCATAAGCAGTTGAGATGGCCAAGGCATCCTTGAGGCTGATTTCCAAACGGCTATCAAAGACCTCATCCACTACTTCACGGACAGTATATACGTGGAAATCAGCCTTCTTCTCATCAAACTCGATAACTGCTGACTCAGCTTGTCCATAGCGGCGCTTATAAGCAGAACGAAGTGATTCTGTCACTGCATCGATAATATCCGCCTTGTTAATACCCATGTCTTCCTCTAAAATACGGAAGGCTTCTAGCATTTCTCTACTCATTTTGATTTCCTTTTGATGTCAAAAGGTCCTTTCTTACACTTAAATTTTAACGGCCAAACGTGCCTTAGCTACTGTTGAATATGGAATGGTCACTTCTTTTTTACGGGTCTTATCCATGTACTCCATAACCAAGTCTGTTCCATCAAATGACAGAAGAGTTCCTTCAAAAATCTTGACTTTGTCAATAGCCTGATAGAGCTTGACATGGATGTATTTCCCAACAGCCTGGGTAACTGCATCCGCTGTCTTCAAGGGACGTTCCAAACCTGGACTGGTCACTTCAAGCATATACTGCTCTGGGAAGGGATCCGGCTGAATGGTATCCAAAAGCGGACTAATGACTTCTGATAAATCTGCCGTATCTTGAAGGGAAATCCCCCCTTCTTTATCAATAAAAATAGACAGGACATAGTCACCACCCATTTTGCCATATTCCACATCTACCAACTCATAGGGAGCCTGGATAGCTGGTGCAATGGTAGCCGTGACTAAATCAACAATTGATGACATAGGCACCTCCTTTTACAATTCTAACCTGCTGCAATCTGCATACAGGGAAAGGGTTGACTGATGTCAACCCCCTTTTCTCTTTATTTCTACTCAGTATTCTATCATAATTTCGAACACCTGTAAAGGAAAACGATAAGGATAGAAATTGTAAACGTTACCTATCTCATCACATAAAAATAAGGAGTCCATCTGGATTCCTTATTTGCTTATCTTATTAAAATCTTGCTTCCACACGATAGACGACCTGACCCTTGTTTGAGAATTTCTCCTCATACTCTGTCATAACGTTACCTTCTAAACCATCTGCATGAAGGTCTAACCAGACCTGCTTCAAGACCATACCGTATTGTGAAAAGCTAGCCAGACTGTATTCAAACAACCCACGGTTGTCCGTCTTAAAATGAATTTCCCCATTATCAGGCAAGATTTCCTTGTAGGTATCCAAGAAAGACTTATAAGTCAACCGGCGTTTTTCATGGCGTTTTTTTGGCCATGGATCAGAAAAATTTAGATAGAGCTGATCAATTTCCGCTGGGGCAAAATAGTTGGTCAAGCTAGATCCATCAACCTGCAAGAGTTTAATGTTTGGTAGACCTGCTTCAAGCACTCGGTCCAGGGCATAGCTCAAAACCGTCATCTGAATATCAATACCGATGTAGTTAATATCCGGATTTTGTGCTGCCATGCCTGTCACAAATCGACCTTTACCAGACCCAACCTCAATATGAATGGGATTATCATTCCCGAAAATTTCTGCCCATTTCCCCTTACACTCCTCTGGATTGGAGATAACATACTGAGGATTGTTTGCTAGGAGCTCACCGGCCCCCTTACGATTTCTAACTCTCATACTTCCCTATAAAAACTCTGACGGAATTGACGCAGAGCGTAAATTTCTCTATTAGCTGCCAAGGTGTTGTAACTTTCAACATGCTTGGCAATTTGATTGAGGTAGGCCAATTGACCATACCAATAAATCTTATTCAAGACGGTTTGATTATACTTATACCCGTAATCACGGAGCCATTCTTCCCAAGCCTGACGTGGAATATAGTGGGTCAAAATATAGGCCACATCAACCATACGATCGGTCACACAGGCTGTTTCCCAATCCGTCAAATAAATGAAACCTGAAGTTGTTTCAACCCAGTTGCTATGGTGCAAATCACCATGTACAAAGGTTGCTAGCTCCTGACGGAACCTTGGCAGATTGTTCAACAAATCCTGACAAACCGATTGTAAGTAAGAATTTTGAAGTAAAATAGGTGGTACTTCATCCTGCCAACGACGGACCAAATCCTTAGGCTCTAGATAGGTATAATTCATTTGCAAGGCCTGATTGAGCAAGATGCGCGAAAAATGCATCCGCACTAAAATTTGGCGAACCTGCTTACTGGTCATATCCTGACGCTCCAAGGTACGACCATTGAGCCATTCCTGCTCCACACGGTGACCCATTCCTACCTCCCGATTTGCCGACAAAACAGGCGGTGTAATTTGTTCGCGAGCCAGTGCAGACACGATAGGAGGCATTTCATACTTTACAAAGACTTGCGTTCCGTCTGACCGTAGGCCCTTAAACGCTTTGCCACTATTTCCTGCAATAGACTGTAACTGTAGCCCACTGGTATCAAACTGCATGCCTTACCTCCTTTAAAAAATTCCCTACTATTTTACTAATTTTCAGCTATTTAGTCAATCAATTTTTTTCAATTTTATCGGTAAATAAACTTCATGTAGAAAAATAGATACGATTGGTAAAATGGCTACCATGATTTTTTCTTGGATAAATAGCAGAGCGACTACCGTTTCCACGACTAAGAGCCCATATAAAATAACCCGAAGCAAGTGCTGAAAATCTTTCACTTTAGCTTTTATATCCAAAGGATAAAGCTGAGTTAGGTACTGGTAATCATAGTGCTTATAGAGCCCCAACAGCTGAAAGAGGAGCAAATAATGAAATACTAAAACCAGACCAAGAGAGAGCCAAGCCTCTTCAATAGCAATCAAGGATAGAAGGGCCAAAAAGACTAAACGCAGGGTCAAACCCAAATAATCCCCTGCCCGTAAAAATGCCCGCAAATACAAGTTAAACCAAGTCTGACGAGAAGTGACCAACCGCAAAATACCATCCAAATACCTTCTTGGCTTGACGGTCGCACTAATTCCTTTCACGGTCGTAAAGAGTGCAAAGAAGCGCAGGATAGTTTGCTTTCTCTTCTGCTCATCCTGAATGGCTGTTGACCAGTTCAAAACACCTTGTTGCTGGTAGGTTGCTAGCTGGTATTTTACTAGAAAATACTTGGCAACAAGCAAGACCACTATATATACAACCACCATCCAGATTTCCAAACCCAGCTTCAGATAAATGGGTAAGAGCAGAAGCTGGACCAAGACCTGCAAGCTAGACCAAAGCATGAATGAACGACGACTTGCAGCTACCAATTCTTCTAAAACTTCCTTCTCCCTAGTTAATAGGAAAATTTGGTCAGCTTCCTCCAAATAAGTCGCCATTCTACCTGAAAACAAAATCAAGAAACTGACCGCAAGGACAATTAAAGTAATCGGCCAGGAATTTTTGGGAAAAGTTATCAAGAGTTGTCGATACTGCAAACTCAAAAATCCCAGAAAAACCATGAGCACCAAGACAAAATGATCATTCAAGACATAGCGCAGATACTTGGAACACCGTTCTAGAAAATCTCGTCTGCGTTTTTGAAACAAAGCTCTCATCCGACCGCTCCTTCTTGGGTCAAGGCTAGGTAAATATCATTCAGACTAGCACCTTCCATACCAAATTGGGACTGCAAATCTGCTAAGTTTCCACTTGCCCTCACCTGTCCTTGATGCAACATCACAAAGGAATCACACATCTTTTCAGCCGAGTCCAAAACGTGAGTGGACATAAGGATAGAAGTCCCCTTTGCCCTTTCCTCTTCCAAGAGAGCAATCAAATCTGCAATGGCAACTGGGTCCAAACCCAAAAATGGCTCATCAACAATTAACAAGCTCGGCTCTACCAGGAAGGCACAGATAATCATGACCTTTTGTTTCATGCCCTTGGAAAAGTTGACCGGATACCAGTCTAACTTTTCTTCCAAACGAAAGATTTTCAGCAATCTCTCTGCTCTCTCCCAAGCCTCTTCCCATGGCAAATCGTAAGCCATTGCCACCACTTCCAAGTGCTCTTTTAGCGTCAACTCCTCGTATAAACTAGGTGTTTCAGGGATAAAACCAATCTTCTTCCGATAAATTTCAGGAGCCTGAGCTAGCCCTTGGCCATCAATCAAAATTTGCCCCTGATAAGGCGTTAAGAGGCCGATGATTTCCTTGATAGTCGTTGATTTCCCAGCACCATTTAGACCAATCAAGCCGACCAATTGACCATTTTCAACCGTGAAGGTAACATCTTTCAAGACAGGGATATTGACATAGCCCCCTGTGACATTTTTAACTTCTAACATACATTTATTCCTATAATTTGATATAATTATTATAACAGAAATCCTAGAAAGAGGGCGTATTATGTCAGATTGTATTTTTTGTAAAATTGTAGCTGGAGAAATCCCAGCTTCCAAGGTCTATGAAGATGACCAAGTTCTTGCCTTTTTAGACATTACTCAGGTCACCAAGGGACATACCCTGGTCATTCCAAAAAAACACTATCGTAATGTCTTAAATATGGACGCCGAGGCAGCTGGACAACTCTTTACTGCCGTTCCAGCTATTGCCCGTCAACTGAAGGAAAAATTGGGCGCTAGCGGTTTAAATATTGTCAACAACAATGAAGAAGCAGCTGGACAAACAGTTTTTCACACTCATATCCATCTCCTGCCTCGCTTTGACAAGAACGATGGTCTGGACATTCAATTTAAGGTCAATGAACCTGATTTTCCTGCCCTAGCCAATTTGGCTCAAGAAGTCTATCTAGGAGAATAAGATGAAACTTCGCAACCTCCTCTTAGCCCTATCTGCCGCTAGTGCTACCTATCTGGCCATCTCCAACCGAGAAAAAATTGCTAAAGAAGTCAAGGATACCAAGCAAATTATGACTGATATGGAAGCAAGCAAAAGCAATATCCAGGAACAACTTGCCATTATCCAAAGTTTCAAAGAGCCACTAGAGAGCCTAGCAAATGATTTACAATACAAAAGCCGCGTCTATCAGCAAAGTATCACAGGAAATCTGGAAGAAATCCAAAAAGTAATGGCAAAATATAACAAAGAAGAAAAATAGGACAAAGAAAATGAGATTGGAAATCCAACCTCATTTTTTATTGTCCTTCTTCTGTTTGTATTTCTATTCCAACTTCAGTCGTTTCAGTTTCTTCTAGTTCAGAAGAATTTGATGGTAGGTTTGGCGAACTTGCAGTCCCTTCTGGCAAATCGCTGGCAGATGTCCCTGTAAAAGCCTCTATATCAATCGCTTCTGCCAATGGATTTGCTTCAATCTCTAAAAGTTCGGTGAAAGCATTATACACATCGATGGTGCTAGGTAGACCGACCTGTCCCTCATATACCTTGACATTGGTTGTAAGATCTGTCTTAGCATCCAAACCAATAGATGTTCTCAAGACATTTTGCATTTCCAATAAATGCTGGGTCGGAGGCAACTGGTAGTAAACCTCCTCAACTAGCTCATCCAGACCTCTCAATTGATAGGAATGTAAATTCCTAATCGAATCCTTATAACCCAACAACTCTGGAATGGTTGCCGTGCTGATTTCAATATTGGTCCGCATATTGTTGGAAATAGCTGTTAAAATCTTCTTGTACTGAGTAAAACCATCTAGTTGCAAGAGTTTCTTTACAATAGCTGTAATGACCTCACGCTGACGGCGTTGACGACCAATATCTCCTTCTGGATCGTCGTAACGCATCCGTGCATAGACCAGAGCCTGATCACCATTTACCAGACGTTTACCAGTTGGTACAATGGATGTATAAGCGGGTTCATACTCTGAAATGGAAATCGGGAAACCTAGTGTATTATTGACTTCAATCCCACCTACTGCATCAACTAGCTCGACTAGACCATCCATATTGATTTCAATGTAACGATCAATGTTGATATCCATCATTTTTTCAATAGTAGCAATAGCCATAGGAGCCTGCCCGTAGCTATAGGAGTGGTTAAGTTTTTCTACCGTTCCTGTCGATTCCCCATTGGCTTCAGCAATTTCCACCATAATGTCTCGAGTCAAACTCATCATAGTGGTTTCTTTTGTCTGCGGATTTACCGTGACCAAGATCATCGAATCACTCCGCCCTTCTTCCCAAGCTCCACCACGTGTTGCTTGGTCCATATCCACCCCCATCAAGAGAATAGTAAGAGGCTCCGTTGCATCAATAGGCGTAATTTCCTCTTCTCCATCTAACTGCCTAAAGGTTTTTGAAATCGCATCTGTCGAAAAGTTTAACAAACTAATCCCATAGGCAAATCCAGCTCCAAGTGTCAGAACTATAATCGCCAAAGACATTAAGACTATTTTTTTTCCAATTGTCATCATTCACCAATTAGCCTACCCATATAGTAAAGGTCAAGCCATTCTCCTTTATCTGTTCTAGCTCCTCTTACTTGAGTACCTTCAATTCTAAAGCCAAGTTTCTGGTATAAATGAACTGCTGCTTGATTGCGGACCTGAACTGTCAATTCCAGACGCTTGAGGACCTCCATTTCCTGAGCCCACTCGATAACCTCATTCAGTAGAATGGTCCCCAAACCATGTCCCCAGTAATCTTTTTTTATCGCAATGAAAATATTCCCGATATGGCTGATCCGAAACTGCCTAGAAGACTTAACTGAGATGGCACCGATAACCTCCGAACCAACTTTTGCCAGCAAGCACAGTTCACCAGGATTTTCAATACTCGCTTCAAAAATCCTTTCCATTTCTTCAGGAGTAAAGCGAAACCCTGTCTCATCCATAACCAGATAATCCGTTTCGCTAGCCACTTGGTTCATAAAATCAATAAAGGCTACCGCATCAGTTGGCTCAGCCTCGCTAAAATACACTTCTTTTTCAGCCATTCTATATTTCCTCAGACAATACTTGACTTTTAGCCCCATGAGCCTTAAAAGTCAGACGACGACCGTCTTCTTCCTTCTCGATACGAACGAGCAAATAGTCATCTAATAGGCTTGCATCCAACAATTCACCCCATTCGATAACCGTCACACCACCACCATAGAGAAAATCATCTAAATCAATAGAATCCGGATCGTCACCGATCCGATAGACATCTAGATGGTAGAGAGGCATTCGACCTTCATACTCACGAACAATGGTATAAGTCGGACTTTTAATCATCTGGTCAATGTCCAAACCCTTAGCCAAACCCTTGGTTAAAGTGGTCTTTCCTGCACCTAAATCGCCCGACAGGACTAGCACTTGATTGGCTTTACAAGCCCTACCAATTCGCTCACCAATTGCAATCAATTCATTTTCATTTTGACTATACATACCTGATATTATACCATAGCCAATCGGCTTTGTCATAGGTCTACTGGAAATTATAGACAAATCGACAGAAAAAAATCGCAAGCCTAGGCCTGCGATTTTCGTTTATTCTACGCTGAAAAGATATGGATAAACCGGTTGATTTCCTTGATGGATTTCAACCTCGACATCTTCAAATTGTTCCTCTAGCTGTTCAGCAAGAGTTTGAGCGAGTTCCTCATCACCATCTTCACCGATATATATAGTTACGATTTCGCTATCTTCGTCCAACATTTTCTCAAAGGTAGCAACAAGTGTTTCCATCATATCTGGATTGGACACTACAATCTTGCCATCAACCATACCAAGGTTGTCATTTTCATGGATTTCAAGACCATCGATGGTTGTGTCACGGACTGCAGTTGTCACGCTACCGCTTTTCACCTCTGCAAGAGATGCCGTCATCGCTTCAAAGTTACTTTCCAAATCATGACTTGGATCAAAGGCAAGCAAGCTAGTAAAACCTTGTGGCAGAGTCTTGGTTTCCACAACCTTAACTGCAACTTCTGCAACTTCAGCAGCCGTCTGAGCAGCCATCAAGATATTTTTGTTGTTTGGCAACAAGATGACATTGCGGGCATTGACCAATTCAATAGCATTGACAAAATCTTCTGTTGATGGGTTCATAGTCTGACCACCTGAAATCACATAGTCAACACCTTGTGACTTAAAGATTTCAGTCAATCCCTCACCTGCTGCAACAGCGATAATGCCATATTCTTTTTGTTCAGCTGGTTTTTGGAAAGCTTCTTCTTTTTCAACCTGCGCTTCATGTTGTTCACGCATGTTGTCCACTTTTACCTTGACCAAACTACCATATTGAAGACCCGCCTGCATGACCAAACCTGGATCTTCCGTATGGACATGGACTTTAACGATTTCATCATCGTTGACAACTAGGAGAGAATCCCCAAGATCGTTGAGGTAGTTACGGAATTCTTCATAATCAAAATCCTTAACATAAGTAGGACCTTGACGAAGAGCTACCATGATTTCGGTACAATAACCAAAGGTAATATCTTCAGTCGCTACATGCCCTGCAACTGACTTGTGGTGCTCAGCGTTGATCATTTCAGACATAACAGCTGGTGTCGCTTCAAAATCCTCCGACGCAATGTACTCACCTGTCAAAGCTGACAAGAAGCCTTCGTAGATGTACACCAGACCTTGGCCACCTGAATCGACAACTCCAACCTCTTTCAAGACTGGCAACATTTCAGGAGTTTTCTTGAGGGCACGGTTGGCACCTTCAAGGGTTGCGCGCATAACTTCTACCGCATCATCAGTTTCTTCTGCTTTTTTAAGGGCCGCCGTTGCAGCTCCACGAGAAACTGTCAAGATAGTTCCTTCAACTGGTTTCATTACAGCCTTATAGGCCACTTCTACACCATGTTGGAAGGCCTGTGCCAAGTCCTTACCGTCCAATTCAACCTTGCCCTTGACAGACTGACCGAAGCCACGGAACAATTGTGACGTAATAACACCAGAGTTTCCGCGAGCACCCATAAGCAAACCTTTTGACAAGATTTGAGCGACTTCACCAACCGTATTTGCTGGCTTATCCGCCACTTCTTTGGCACCATTTGTAATGGTCATCCCCATGTTGGTCCCCGTATCTCCATCTGGAACAGGAAAGACGTTTAATGAGTTCACATATTCGGCTTGTTTATTCAGACGAGTAGATGCTGCCTGCACCATTTCTTGAAATAAACTTGTTGTAATTTTAGACACAATTATTCTCCTACGACTTTAATATTTTGGATAAAAACATTAACGGCATCAACAGAGATACCCAATTGATTTTCCAAGTTGAATTTCACACGTTCTTGGATATTGCGAGATACTTCACTGATTTTCACACCGTAACTCATAACAGTGTAAACATCGACTGCAATGCGACCATCTTCCAAGGTCTTAATAACAACACCTTTGGAGTAATTTTCCTTGCGTAAAAGGGCCTGAAAATTATCCTTAATCGCAGACTTACTAGCCATACCAACAACACCGAAAATCTCAGTCGTAGCACCACCGACAACTGTGGCAATCACGTCATCAGTCAATTCAATCTGGCCGTCTTTTGTATTGATTTTTACAGTCATAATTCCTTACCTCAAATAGTTTTATCACTCCATTTTACCACATTTTCTGTATTCTGTAAAAGACAAGCTTGTGACAGCTGAAAGGAAGAGAAAAAGAGTTCCCGAAGGAACCCTTATATGTTTGTTAACCCAAACGTTGTTTTGCATCGGCAGCACGTTGGAAGGCTTGACCGACATAGTTGATACAAAGCATCATAACAAGGATAAAGATAGCTGCTGGCAACCAAATCCAAGTCTTGTTTTCCAAGATGTCTGCATTACGGGCATTTGAAATCAAGGTACCCAAACTTGGAACTGTCGACGGAAGACCGAAGCCTAGATAAGTCAATGATGTTTCGATACCAATATTTCCTGCAAAGTTGAGGGTCAAGTTGACAATAATCAAAGAACTCAAGTTTGGCAAGATTTCACGGAACATGATCATAAAGTCGCTTGTTCCAAGTGTTTTGGATGCATTGACATAATCCAAGCTCGCCTCTGACAAGGTTCTTGTACGGAAAAGGCGGGCCTTAGCTGTCCAATAGAAGGCACTCATGATTAGGATAAAGTGATAAATGGTATAGTTTTTGATAACCGTTACGAAAACGATAATGAGCATAGTAACAGGTAGAATCATAATGAAGTCTACAATCCGCATCAAGAAACCATCCAAACGACCTCCATAATAGCCTGAAATCAATCCGACCGAGATACCAACAATACTTGTAATAATGGTAATAGTAAAACCGATAACAATGGAGTTTCGAGCACCAATAATCAACTGACCAAAGATATCTTTACCACCTTCATCCGTTCCCAAGATATAACCATCAACTCCAGGTTCCAAGTAACGTCCCAAAAGATTGACTTTCATCACTTGCTCTTGATCCAAGACCAGGGCACCGATGAAAACAGTCAAAAGAACTGTCACCAAAATGACCAAGGAAGCTAAAGCTAATCTATCCTTCAAGAACTCCCGCGCGATGACGCGAAAACCACCTGGAGGAGTTGAAGCTGATTGTACTTGTTTTTTATTTTCTTTACTCACCTTACTCCTCCTTCTATTTCACACGGATACGTGGATCTACAATACTCATGATAATATCTGAAATCAAGGTTCCCAAGAGAGTTCCCATACCAAATATCAACAAGAGGGCCAAGATAACACTATAATCACGACTAGAAATCGAGTTAAAGAACAACTGACCTATACCTGGATAGGTAAAAATATTCTCGATAAAGATAGAACCGCCGATCAAACCTGTCAATTCATATCCCAAGAAGGATGCAATTGGCAAAATTGAGTTACGGAAGATATGACGGTTGTAAACCACGCGCTCAGGAACACCCTTAGCACGCGCCGTACGGACATAATCTTGGCTCTTAGCATCAATAATCCCTGTACGGAGGTACTGGATGGTTACAGTTGTAGATAAGATGGCCATGGTAATCGCCGGTAAAATCATGTGATGAAGACGGCTGAGTACTGCTGCAAAACCTTCAACGCCACCCCCGATTGAACCACGAGTTGGGAACCAGCCCAAGCTAAAACCAAACAACCACAACATAAGAATCGCAAAAACGAAGGTTGGTGTTGAGAAGGTCAGGAAGTTGTAAACCCCAATCACCTTATCAGCTAGAGAGTTTTGGTAACGACCAGCAATCATCCCCAAAGGAAGAGCGATAGCATAGGTCAAAATCATGGTCAAGAGCGACAACCAAATAGTGTTGTTCAAGCGTTGCATGATAACATCCAAAACAGGTTGCTTAAAGAGGAAACTTTGACCAAAATCACCCTGCAAGAGATTACCAACCCAGCGGAAGTATTGAATATGAATTGGGTCATAGTACCCTGCTGCAATCCGTTTTTGTTCGATAATGGCTGGATCGATATTGGGATCAATCATACCTGTAAAGGGATCCCCCGGCATCATCTTAGCCACGAAGAAAGCGATGACACTCAAAATGATAATTTGAGGAATCATCATGAGCAAGCGACGTAAAACTGTTTTCCACATCTTAGTTCTGACCTCCTTTTGGAAGGGCTACCTGATGAGTTGCTGAGAAGGTTTGTAAATCGTAAACTCGACCCTTTTCATCATAGTATTGACCTTGTTTTTCTTGATACTCTTTTTCAGCAACCAAGCGTTTTTCCTTGTTCTTCAAACGATTAACTGGATCAATCGATGGAATAGCCGACAAAAGTCGTTTGGTATAGATATGCTGTGGATTGTTATAGATGTCCTGCTTGTTACCCGTTTCTACGAAGCGACCACGGTACATGATAAACAATTCGTCACACATATGTTGCACAACACCAAGATCATGAGAAATAAAGAGGTAGCTGAGTTTAAACTCATCTTGGATACGTTTCATATAGTTCAAAACCTGAGCTTGAACAGACAAGTCCAAGGCAGAAACAGGCTCATCGGCAATAATGAGACGCGGATTACTTGCTAGGGCACGGGCAACGCCGATACGTTGACGCTGACCACCCGAAAATTCATGTGGATACTTGATCAAGGCTTCTTCGTTCAGACCGATGGTATCCAAGAGTTGAAGAACCTTTTTCTTCTCCTCATCTGGAGATAGACGGTCAAAGTTACGAATAGGCTCAGCAATAATGTCTAAAATACGTTTTTTAGGGTTGAAACTAGAAAGCGAATCTTGGAAAATCATTTGGACATCACGATTAAAGTTACCTTTTTTACTGCGTGATTTGTTGGTCACATCCTGACCCTCATAGATGATTTGACCAGATGTAGCCCGCTCCAAACCAATAATTGCCTTACCAATTGTTGACTTACCAGAACCTGACTCGCCTACCAAACCATAGGTTTTTCCCTCTTCAAACTCGAGATTGACACCATCCACGGCATAAACATGGTCTGTGACACGGTTAAAGAAGCCACTTCGAATTGGATAATGGACTTTTAAATCTTTTACTTCAATAAATCCCACTATTTAGGCCTCCTCTTCAAAATAGAATGTTTCGTGACAAGTACAACGCACAAAGTGATTTGGTCCTACTTCGTGCATACCTGGATTTTCCTCGTGAGCACTTGCTTCAATCCAAGGAATACGTGGTGCAAAACGGCAACCTTGACGCAACATTTTGGTAATCGGTGGTACGATACCTTCGATAACGTGAAGATCCCCACCTTCGCCACCTGATTGCGGATTTGACTTCAAGAGCGAACGTGTATATGGATGTTTTGGATTGGTAAAGAGTTCCTCAACAGGAGCCACCTCAACAAACTGACCACCATACATAACGGCTACACGATCAGCCGTTTCTGCCACTACACCCAAGTCGTGGGTAATCAAAATAATACCAGAACCTGTTTCTGCTTGAATGTCGTTCAAAAGATCCAAGATTTGGGCCTGGATGGTCACATCCAAGGCTGTTGTAGGCTCATCGGCAATAATGATTGGTGGCTTACAAGAAAGGGCCATGGCAATAATGATACGCTGACGCATACCACCTGACAATTCATGTGGATACTGTTTAAAAGTCCGCTTAGGATTTGGAATACCAACTTGAGCCAGCAACTCCAAAACACGCTCCGTACGAGCAGTCGCATCCAAGTCCGTGTGATAGAAGAGGGCTTCATCAATCTGCGCTCCAATGGTCATCAAGGGGTTGAGGGAAGCCAAGGGATCTTGGAAAATCATCCCAATATCATTTCCGCGCACAGTATTGTACTTAGCTTCATCCATCCCAATTAACTCCATATCATTGTACTGGATACTTCCTGTTATTTTTGTGTTTAATGGATTGTGCAAGCCCATAATGGTCGTTGCCAAAGTAGATTTACCACATCCTGATTCTCCAACGATTGCAAGAATCTCATTCTTTTGCAATGAAATATCAACGCCATCAACAGCATCAAAATAATCATCAGCAATACGGAATCCGACGTGTAAATCTTTAATATCTAAAAGCGGTTTTTCAGTAGCCACGCTTCGTCCTCCTTTGTCTATCGGCTAATCAAGCTCAATCATTTCGAACTCTATAATATCAACATCATCCAGTCTTTGACTAACCAATTCATATATTAAAAAGTAAATTACTCTTTTTTTGTGTACTGGTTCTACTATACCATAATTATCTGAAAATTCCAATAGCCATCTGAAAAAAGCCAAGCAAGTTGGCTTTTTCAGATACTATTTGGATGAAATAGGATTATTCTGCTGCTACACCTTTGTCAGCTGTCAATTCGATATTTTCAAGCGCAATACCTTTGCCTGAAGCTGAACCGTAGTTAGAATCGTAGTTCTTCACACGTTTGTTAAGTGCTGTAATTTCTTCAGATTCAAATGTTGGAATAGCAAATGCTTGCTCATAAGCATATTTTTGCCAAGCCTTGTAGTTTTCAAGGTTTGTTTTCTCATCGAATGAATCAGTAGAGCTAATAGCATCCAACAATTTTGTATTTTCTTCAGATACGAAACGTGACATGTTGAAGGCTGCGATTGGACCCCAAAGTCCTGTTGGGTTTGGATCGTAACCTGTAGACCAACCACCAGCATACATATCAATTGCAGGGTCGTTTGCTTGAAGTGCATCGTAGAATGAGTTAACTTCAACTGTACGGCCTGTGTACAATTCAACGTTCAAGCCGACTTCTTTCCACCAAGCAATGTATTGTTGTACAAGTGCTTCGTTTGCTTCTGTACGTTTGCGAGCTGCAAAGGTAATCTTAAATTCTTTGCCGTCTTTACCTTCACGGATACCGTCGCCATCTACATCTTTGTAGCCAGCTTCATCCAAGAGTTTTTTAGCTTTTTCTGGATCATATGTGTATCCTTCCAATTCAGAATCATGAATATCGCCGAAGAATGAGATAATCAATGATTTTGCAGGGTGGTAAAGTCCATTGTACAATGACTCACCAGCAGTTTTGGTGTCAATTGCATAGGCAATCGCTTGACGAAGATTCACATCATTCATCTTAGCGTTCTCATCCATAACGTTCTTGCCAGCAGCTTCGTCATATTTACCAAAGTTGAATGAAATATATTCGTAAGCTGAATTCAAAGATCCAACGATGTTCAAGTTAGAAGCATCTTTATATGAATCCAATTGGTCAACAGGCATTTCTGCGATATCGTAGTTACCAGCTTTCATCTCAGAAACGATTGTATCAGGTGATACGATATCGATTTTCAATGAACTTGTTTTTGGAGTTGTTCCCTTGAAGAAGTGTTCGTTTGGAACGTAAGTGATAGACTCACCGTTAACAATTTCTTTAATCTTCCATGGACCCATACCTACAAGTTTAGCAGTACGAGAGTACTCGCTCTTTTCCCAATCAGCCACAGGAATATCTTTGTAGATGTGTTCTGGTTGGATATAGGCAGGTACATCACCGCCAGCATACATCATAGAAGGTGACATTTCTTTCACTGTCAATTCTACTGTGTAGTCGTCAACTTTCTTAATACCAGAGATGTCTGATGCTGTTCCAGCCACAAATTCTTCCATACCCACGATGTTCAAGAATTTATCATCAAAACGCACACCTGTGTAGTCTTTGCTTGCCAATGACTTGATTGTGAAGATATAGTCGTTGATTGTGAATGGCTCACCATCTGACCACTTGTAGTCTTTACCAGTCAAGCTAACAGTGATTTTTTTGCCTTCCACATCAAATTCAGCTTTAGCAAGACCTGAATCGTCCAACTTACGATCTCCATCGTAACCAAACATTGAAATATCAACCATTCCACCAAATGTTGAGTCAGTTGTATTTTCAGTCAGCTCGTCAATCAAAAGACCTGAAGAAGTTGTAGGAGATACCCAAGCATAATTTAATTGAGCACCAGAAACAGCTGTTCCATCTTGAGAAACATCTGATGGGAATGACAAGTTTTGTTCTGATGAACTTGATGACGACTTAGCACCACAAGCTGCTAAAACAGATGCAGATAAGAGTGTGATGCCTGCTAAGGCAAAGAGTTTTGTTGTCTTTTTCATAAAACACCTCTGTTTTTCTTTTTCTATGACATATAATCTAATGTCATTATGAAATTTATTATATCATAAAATTTTCTTAAATAAAGTCTTTTTGTCAGAAAATTTTGTAAAAACATAAATTTTCATTATTTTCTATCATTTTTCATGTTTTTTCCTTATTTTTCTTACAATCCATGTGATATAATGGAAGAAATATCAGATAAAGGAATGTTTATGCGTAAGTTAATACTTCTATTATTGGCAACCTTTAGTTTTCTTATCGGAGGCCCCGCTGTCCTAGCGGACGATTTCTCGGTAGCAGCTAAACACGCTATCGCGGTTGAGGTTGATTCAGGAAAAATCCTTTTTCAACAAGATGCTGAAACCAAAGCCAGTGTCGCCTCCATCAGTAAGCTCTTAAGTGTCTACATGGTCTACGAAGCCTTGGAAAAAGGAGAAATCAACTTGGATACCATGGTGGACATTTCAGACTACTCCTATAGCTTGACTGCCAATATCGAACTCAGTAACGTCAACTTGGATGAGCGCACTTATTCTGTCCGTGATCTATTGAATGCCTCTCTCATCACTTCATCCAACAGCGCCATCATTGCTCTGGCTGAAAAAATAGCGGGTAGCGAAGCTGCATTTGTGGACCGAATGAAGGCAAAAGTTCAGGAATGGGGCATTACAGATGCTAAAATCGTTAACGTTTCTGGATTGGATAATGCTGATTTAGGAGGAAATATCTATCCTGGTTCCAGTACTGAAGATGCCAATCACTTTTCAGCACTCGATATGGCTATTATTGCACGTCGGCTCATTCTTGACTATCCGCAAGTCCTAGAGATTACCTCACTCAACGCCTATGACTTTGGTGGCTATACCTACTATAGCACCAACCAAATGCTGAGTGACGGAACCCATGCTCGTGGGGGAGTGGACGGTTTAAAAACAGGGACTTCAAACTCTGCTGGTTCAGGTTTCTTGGCCACAACCCAACAAGCTGGTATGCGTATCATTACAGTAGTCCTCAATGCCACGGACGGTTTGGCTATGCCTGATAATCGTTTTGTTGCAACCAATGATTTGATGAACTATGTCTATGCCAATTTTTCACGGGTTGCAATTGCCGAAAAAGGAAAAACCTACAACAATAGTAAAATTAAGGTCTTTAACGGAGAAAAGGAAACCAGTCCCGTCGTTGCTGCTGCAGACTTATACGTCGTTCAGCGCAACCAGACAGAATTGACTGCGTCTGCAAACTTTATCCCTACTACAAATGAAATCGATGCCCCCTTGACTGCTGGTAGCGTTGTTGGAAAACTACAATTAAAAGACCAAGACTTGATTGGAAAAGGTTATATTGGAGAGCAAGCCAGTGTGGAAATGGTCCTCCCAAATGATATGGAAAAAGCTCCTTGGCCAGTTTCCTGGTGGAATAACTTCGTTCGATATGTGAACGAGAAATTATAACAAAAAATACTATGCCAGATAAGCACTCGGCATAGTATTTTTATGTTATAGGTTTGTAGAGTTCCTGCAGGGAGCGATGTCAGTAGGGTAATCTAGTCTCCCAGACTATGTTATTTATAGAGAAGAGCGATTTCCATCGCTCCTTATTTCCAACCTCGGTTGGAGATTTTTAGGCTTTTAGCAAACTCATGTTTGCTAAATTGCCAAAAATCTAACCAACCGAGCCCTCCATCTCATAGGCAATCAGTCTGTTGAGTTCGACTGCATATTCCATTGGGAGTTCTTTGGTGAATGGTTCGACAAAGCCCATGACAATCATCTCTGTGGCTTCGGATTCGGATAGGCCACGGCTCATGAGGTAGTAGAGTTGTTCTTCTGAGATTTTTGATACTTTGGCTTCGTGTTCCAATGCCACTTGTGAGTTGTGGATTTCATTAAATGGAATGGTATCTGACTTGGAAATATCATCCATGATAATGGTGTCACACTCGATGTGGCTAATCGACTTGGCTGAGTTTTTAGCAAAAGTCACTTGACCACGGTAGTTAACTTCTCCACCGCCACGGGCAATAGATTTGGATACGATAGAAGATGAAGTCCGTGGTGCATTGTGAATCATCTTGGCACCGGTGTCTTGGACCTGACCCTTGTTGGCAAAGGCAATGGACAACATAGTACCACGGGCTCCTTCGCCTTCCAAGTAAACTGCAGGGTATTTCATGGTCGTCTTGGCACCAAGGTTTCCGTCAATCCACTCGACTGTGGCATTTTTCTCAGCACGAGCACGCTTGGTTACCAAGTTATAAACGTTGTCAGACCAGTTTTGAATGGTCGTGTAACGCATATAGGCACCTTCGTGGGCAATGATTTCCACAATAGCAGCGTGGAGGCTGGCCGTTGAGTAAGTCGGAGCGGTACAGCCTTCTACATAGTGAACACTTGCTCCTTCATCCACGACGATGAGGGTGCGTTCAAACTGCCCTGTTCCTTCATTGTTGATACGGAAGTAGGTTTGCAACGGAATATCCAGCTTTACACCTTTGGGTACATAGATGAAGGTTCCACCTGACCAAACCGCTGAGTTGAGGGCAGCTAGTTTATTGTCTGACGGCGGAACAAGTTTTCCAAAGTATTTTTTGAAGAGTTCTGGATGTTCCTTGAGGGCCGTGTCGGTATCTGTAAAGATAATGCCGTGCTTATCGTACTCTTCCTTCATGTTGTGGTAAACAACTTCTGATTCGTACTGGGCAGAAGCACCTGCTAGATAGGCACGCTCAGCTTCTGGAATACCGATGCGCTCAAAGGTTTCCTTGATTTTGTCTGGCACATCATCCCAGCTGCGTGCTGGCTTATCCGACGGTTTTTGATAGTAAACAATATCGTCAAAATCCAGTTCAGACAGGTCAGCTCCCCAAGTCTGCATAGGCATTTTCTTGAAGGTTTGGTAGGATTTCAAACGGAATTCCAACATCCATTCTGGCTCACCTTTGATACGGGACATTTCACGAATCACTTCTTCGCTCAATCCCTTACCTGTCGAAGCCACCAGTTCCACATTTTCATCATGGAAACCGAATTTATATTCCCCAAGGTCAATCGGGGTTGGTTCAATTCTTTCTTCTGACATAATATAAGATACTAAGCCCAAAAAGTATGAGATTGGCAGTTTCGCTCACTTCAATGCTTACTGGGCCTGTTCAATTCCAATCAGAAACTGAACAATCCTTTCTATATAATTTTCATTTTTGTTTATTCGATGATGCTCAGTAAGCACCTTCACTTCGTTCGATTGCTTTCTTAATGGCGTTCCACGGTAATGTGGCACATTTGATTCGTTGGGGGAATTTGGCAACCCCTGCGAGGAGGGAGGCGTCCCCCAGTTCCTTCTGGCGTGGGTCTTCTTGGCCTTGGACCATTTGTGAGAAAATTTCTGCTAGTTCTTGAATCTGACTGATTTCTTTGCCAAGTACTGCTTCAGTCATCATAGAAGCCGATGCGGTTGAAATGGTACACCCAACTCCGTCAAAAGCAATATCGGTAATCACATCTTTTTCAATCTTGACTGATAGTTCAATCACGTCACCACAGGTTGGGTTGTGGAGCTCTAACTTTTCCACTCCGTCCAAACTTCCGCGGTGACGAGGCGACTTGGAGTGTTCAGACACAACTGCCATATAAAGAGAGTCTAATCTAGATAGGGCCATTGAAAAACTCCTTTGTCTTGATAATTGCCTCGACCAACTTATCACAGTCGGCCTTGGTATTGTAGATGTAAAAACTTGCTCGTACAGTAGCAGGCACCTGCAAATATCTGAGAAGCGGTTGGGCACAATGGTGGCCAGCCCGCACAGCAACACCTTCATAGTCCAGAGCAGTTGCCACATCGTGTGGATGCAAGTCATCCAAGTTAAAGGCAATAACTCCCGTCCGCTTGGACAGGTCCTGACTACCATAAATGGTCAAGCCTGGAATAGCCTGCAATTTTGGAAAGACATAGTCAACCAGTTCTGCCTCGTGGGCCTGGATAGCGTCCATGCCAATTTCAGTCAGGTAATCAATGGCCGCTCCCAGTCCAATCGCACCTGCAATATTGGGCGTTCCTGCCTCAAACTTCCAAGGCAATTCCTTCCAAGTAGCTGACTGCCCATAGACAAAGTCAATCATTTCACCGCCGAATTCAACTGGCGACATGAGATTGAGCAATTCTTCCTTGCCGTAGAGAACGCCAATTCCTGTCGGTCCTAACATTTTATGACCTGAAAAGGCATAGAAATCCACGTCTAATTCTTGCACGTTGACGGCCATGTGGGGAACTGATTGGGCTCCGTCCACCACCAAGTAGGCACCGACTTGATGCACCAGCTCTGCTATTTCCCCAATAGGAGCCACGCTGCCTAGGACATTGGACACATGAGCTAGAGAGACGAACTTGGTCTTTTCGGAGAGCATGGACTTGAGGCTGTCCACATCCAGCTCGCCGTCTTTTAGGGTTACATAGCGGAGCTTAGCGCCTGTTTGCTGACAGGCTTGCTGCCAAGGGATGATATTGGAGTGGTGCTCTTGGACCGAGATTATCACTTCCTGGTCTGGCTGGAGAATTTCTCTGGCAAACTGAGCCACCCAGTTAAGACTGGTGGTCGTCCCTCTGGTGAAGAGGATTTCCTTGCTAGACTTGGCCTGGATAAAATCAGCCACCTTCTGACGAGCTGCCTCGTAGCGAGCCGTTGCCCGTTCCGACAGGGTGTGAACGCCACGGTGGACATTGGCATTGTCCTTCTGGTAATAATCCGCCAGCACATCTAGTACCTGCTGCGGTTTTTGAGTGGTCGCCGCATTGTCCAAATAGACCAGCGGCTCATCGTTAACAACTTGGTCTAGGATTGAAAAATCCTTGCGAATGCGTTCCAAATCCATATCTTATCTCTTTGTTAGTTTTTCTTCAATCACGGCAATCAGTTGGTCACGAACTTCCTTAACAGGAATTTCTGTAATGACTGCACCAAGGAAACCACGAACAACCAAGCGTTCAGCAGTTGCTCGGTCCAGACCACGACTCATAAGGTAGTACATATCTTCTGGATCCACCTGACCGATTGAGGCTGCGTGTCCAGCTGTGACCTCATTCTCATCGATAAGGAGAATTGGGTTAGCATCGGAGCGAGCCTTGTCAGACAGCATGAGGACACGGCTTTCCTGCTGGGCATCCGCTCCTTTAGCACCGCGGACAATGTGTCCGATGCCATTGAAGGTCAAGGTTCCACTTTCTAAGATAACCCCATGTTGCAGGATGTGACCGACCGAATTATGTCCATAGTTAGTCACGCGCGTATCCACACCTTGGACCTGACGGCCTGATGAAAGACCAACAACCTTGAGGTTGGCATGACTGCCATTTCCTTTTAATTCGCTGTCCAAATCGGCAATCACATTTCCTTCGTTGAGAAGACCAATGGCCCAGTCAATGCTGGCATCGTTTCCGAGATAGCCACGGCGGTTGAGGTAGGTATCCAAGTGCTTGCCAAGTCGGTCAATGGCTGCAAACTTGATTTGGCTACCAGCAAGGGCGATTACTTCCACGACAATATTGGCTGAAGTCGTTGCTGCGCCGTCGCCCAGACTTTCAAAGCGTTCTAGATAATTAAGCTTGGCATTTTTTCCAGCGATGATGAGGACACGTTTATTAAAAGCAACTGGACTGGTGCTGTCTTGGTAGAAAAGGGCCTCAACTGGCTGGTCGATTTCAACATTGTCTGGCACGTAAAGTACCGCTGTTGCGTTGAAATAGGCTGTGTTGTAGGCTGCTAATTTGTGCTCATCGTAGGCTACGGCAGCGCCGAGGTATTTTTCAAGCACATCAGGAATGACATCCATGGCTGAGGCAAAATCTGTAAAGACTACACCTTTCTCTACAAGGTCAACCGGCAACTGTTCTAGAATCGTTTGGCTGCCAACCTGTACCAACATAGGATAGTCACCGATAGCTGTAAAATCTGGCACAGCCCCGATTTCATTATTTGTGGCTAGGCTTCCGTCACCAAGGTTCCAACGGTGAAACTTGACCCGCTCGATAACCGGCAAGTCCAGCTCTGCTATTTTGTCAAAAGCCTTAAGGCGCAGGTCTGTCAACCAAGTTGGTTCTGCCTGCACGGCCGAAAATTCTTGAATCTTTTCTTTGGTCATAGCTTCCTCCAAAGACTTAAATGTCATCTTCTTTGTAGTCGATGCCAAGCTCTGCTGCAACTTGGACATACCCTTCTTTTTCCAAGCGTTGTGCCAATTCTGGTCCGCCTGAAAGCACGACACGGCCTTCCATCATGACATGGACAACGTCTGGTGTGATGTAGTTGAGCAAGCGTTGGTAGTGGGTAATAATCATGGCACCGAAGCCTTCACCACGCATAGCATTGATTCCTTTTGACACGACTTTTAGCGCATCGATGTCCAAGCCTGAGTCAATCTCATCAAGAAGGGCAAAAGTTGGTTCCAACATGAGTAATTGCAGAATTTCATTGCGTTTTTTCTCACCACCTGAGAAGCCTTCGTTGAGGTAACGCTCTGCCATTTCCTCTTTCATGTTAAGGAGCTCCATCTTTTCATCCAACTTGGTGATGAAATCACGGACAGAAATCTTGTCTTCGTCTTCCTTACCAGCGTTCATTGCGGCACGAAGAAATTCCGCATTAGTAATCCCTGGAATTTCTGACGGGTATTGCATGGCCAAGAAGAGTCCCATACGGGCACGTTCATCGACTTCTAATTCCAAGATGTTGACACCGTCAAAGAGAACTTCCCCTTGGGTCACTTCGTAACTTGGATTACCCATGATAGCTGCGGAAAGGGTGGACTTGCCTGTTCCGTTCGGTCCCATGATGGCTGCAATTTCACCTGTTTTGAGGGTCAAATTGACACCTTTGAGGATTTCTTTACCTTCGATTTCAACATGAAGGTCTTTGATTTCTAATACTGACATCGTATACTCCTTTATTTATTATCTTTCTCATTATATCAAAAAAAGAGCCTAAGGGCTCTCTTCTTGTTTAGAAAGATTCTTATTTTCTTTTCTTGGCTTGCTGCTTACGAAGACAGCGCTTTTCCTTACAATCCGCTATGCGTTCCTGACGATAACTGCTATTTCCAATGAATCGAAGGAGATTGAGTAGGGGCATGCGATTTTCACCAAAAATACCTATCAACTCACATAAGACCTCTACACCCAGTCCCATGGTTAGAACCAAGAGAACACCACCTAGACGACTGGAAACATTAAGCAAGAGCGAAGTCAAAGAAAATAGGAAGGAAATGGCATAGATAACTAAAACTGTACCACGATGAGTCAAGCCTAGAGATAGCAAACGATGGTGTAAATGCATCTTATCCGCCTCTGAAATTTTTTTTCCAGACAATTTTCGACGGATGATGGCTACAACCGTATCTGTAATTGGAACCCCCAAGATAATCATGGGAGTAACCACCGCAACTGCTGTAGAATTTTTCAATCCTTGCAGAGATAGCACTCCAATCATGAAACCTATAAAGAGAGCTCCGGTATCACCTAGATAAATAATAGCTGGATTATAATTATAAGGCAAAAAGCCTATAATAGCGGCCACCAGAATAAAAATAGTCAGGGTCAAAAAGATATTGCTATCATGTAAGAAAAAGTAGGAAACAATTCCCATGGTCGTCAATGAAATGATAGACACCCCTGACACCAAACCATCCAGACCATCGATCAAGTTGACCGCATTAGTAATAGCCACAATCCACAAGACAGTTAAAAAGAAGGATAGCCAGCTTGGAAAAATGAGCAAGGGCCCACCGAATGGGATCTTGAAGCTATCAAAATGGAATTCCGTAAAAAACCAGATCAGGGTTGCTGCAAGAACAATTCCAAACATCTTTGGAGCTGGACCCAACTCCTTCACATCATCAATATAGCCTGTAATGATGATAATAAGCGAGGATACAATCAAGGGCAAAACATAGTGCAGGTAGGTTCCGTGATAATTGATGTGGGTGACAATTCTCGGCAAAAAGACCAAGGCAGCTAAGGCAAAAGCTATGAAGATAGCCAAGCCTCCAGCCGATGGCATGGGCACCTTGTTGATTCTACGCGCGTTTGGATTATCCACTGCACCTACTCGGAGAGATAGGAACCTGACCAAAGGGGTCGCAAAAGCAGCTACAACCATGGTCGAAATGATGACCATTATATATTTTAAAGCAAAAGGCATCATAGCAAGGAAACCTTCCTAAGTTCCTCTAGGGCTGCAACTGGCAAGAGGGTCACCCCATGTTCCTGCAAGACAGGTCTAGTTAACTTAGTATCATTGGCAAATTCCAACATACGCGCCAGAAGATAGTCAGGGTAACGCTTAGAACGTTCCTCGATATTGATCAAGACAGTCATATAGTAATGACCGTCCATCTTATAAAGCTCCGATTCTTCGATAGGGTAATCTACCGTTCCTACAAAAGCCATCAGTTCATCCATGTTAGGAAAATCAAGGATGTAATAGATGTAGCCTTCTGACTCACTCTCCTCAGCTTCCTCAGCCTTTTCAACTTCTTCCAAATGACGAACAGCATCCATATCCTTACTGCTTCGCTCTCGAGCAGTCTGCTCCAGATTCTTGAAAAATTCATCCGGGCTCATGCTGGAAATATCACCAAAATCCGACAAGTCTGAAAACTCATCAAAATTCAAATTCTGATCTAAGTCAGACTTGGTTACAAAAATATCCACCCGATCTGGTTTAGGAGTGACACGAAAACTCAACATCCCACTTTCTCGGAAGGTTAAAGGCAATTCTAATTCGTCCAAGACGGTATAGAAAAATTCTTCTGTCTTTTCTTGAGGAATGAGGAAGTCAGCCAGCTCCATCCCTCTTTCTTCTAAATCATCCATTTTTATAGTGATTTTCAAGGTCGAATCACTAATTTGTTTTACTTTCATACTTACCTCATACTAATGAATAGGTGCCGAAAAATATAGCATTCATTTTCAATTCTCATACATATCTCTTTCCATTATACTAAATGACTGCTTGAAAGACAAAAGAAAAGCAGGTTGCCCTGCTCTTAAAACAAAAATGTAATAAAGGAATAGACTAGCAAAATCGCTCCCAAAACAATGCGATAATATCCAAATACTGTGAAGTCATTTTTCTTCACAAAATCCGTCAAGAAGCGAATAACGACCAATGATACCAAATAGGCTGTCAAACTTGCAACAAGTAGAATTATTATTTGATCAAGTGTCAAGCTGTTGCCATCCAAGAAGTATTTTACGGCTTTCAAACCACTGTAACCAAACATAGTCGGAATGCCGAGGAAGAAGGTAAAGTCAGCTGCGACTGAGCGACTTGTCCCAAGAATTATTGCTCCAAGGATAGTAGCCCCAGAACGACTGGTTCCTGGAACAATACTTAAAACCTGGAAACAACCGATCAGAAGAGCAGTTTTATAAGACATTTTAGATAGGTCTGTCACCTGCGGTTGTACATCTTTATTTCGATTTTCAATCCAGATAAAGGCTAAACCATAGACGATTAAAGCAATTGCAATAGGCACCATGAAGTTAAAATGCGCTTCAAACCAACTATCCAATGGAACAGCTATTAGAATAGAAGGCAGGCAGGCTATGACAACCTTTGCCCACAATTGCCAGGTCAACTGAATCTCACGCTTGGTCTTACCCGGCTGGAAAGGGTTTAATTTTTTGAAATAGATGGTCATAACTGCAAGGATGGCTCCCAACTGGATGACGATATTGAACATTTCTACAAAACTAGCACTTTGGTTGAGCTTCATAAACTCTTGAACCAAAATCAAGTGCCCTGTTGAAGAAACAGGCAACCACTCAGTCACCCCTTCAACAATTCCTAAAAAAATGGCTTTCAACAATTCCAAAATCATAATAAACTCCTTTTTATCAATTCTAATTATTATACCATAAAAAAATAATACAATGATAGTTCAAGGATATTGAAATTTGTCAGAATTTTTAATAGAATGGTGTAATACCATTTAATAAGGAGTTATTATGAAACATAAACTTAGTATCTTTCTGCTAAGTCTTCTTGCTGTATTTTCCATAGCAACAGGCGTAAAAGCAGATGAATACCTCCGGGTCGGTATGGAGGCTGCTTACGCACCTTTCAACTGGACCCAGGAGGATGACAGCAACGGAGCAGTTCCGATTGAAGGAACCAACCAGTACGCTAATGGTTACGATGTTCAAATCGCTAAAAAAATTGCCGCGTCCTTGGACAAGGAGCTCTTAGTAGTTAAAACCAAGTGGGAAGGTCTTGTTCCAGCTCTTACTTCTGGCAAGATTGACATGATTATCGCTGGTATGAGCCCGACCGAAGAGCGTAAGAAAGAAATCGCATTCTCAGATAGCTACTACACTTCTATTCCGACCCTTGTAGTTCGTTCAGATAGCCAGTATGCTAAGGCGACTAGCTTGGCTGAATTTGCTGGTGCCAAGATCACTGCCCAGCAAGGAGTTTACCTATACGACTTAATCGACCAAATTCAAGGTGCAGACAAACAAACTGCCATGGGAGATTTCTCTCAAATCCGTCAAGCCCTAGAAGCTGGCATCATTGACGCCTATGTTTCTGAGCGTCCAGAAGGTCGTACAGCCGAAGCAGCCAACAAGGCATTCAAGATGGTCGAATTATCGGATAATTTTGAAACCAATGCTGAAGACGTGACTATTGCTGTCGGTATGCGTAAAGACGATGCTCGCATCAGCCAGGTCAATGAAGTACTAGCTACTCTTTCGGAGAACAACCAAATTGCACTTATGGACAATATGATTGAAAACCAGCCTGTTGAAGAAGCCAGCGAAGGCGAAACTCCTAGCTTCTTTGCTCAAGTGTGGAATATCATTGTCAACAACTGGCAGCAGTTGCTTCGTGGCACTGGAATGACCTTGCTCATTTCCATCCTTGGAACCATTATCGGTACCCTTATCGGTCTTTTGATTGGTGTTTTCCGTACTGCTCCAAAAGCAGCTAACAAGGCTCTTGCTATTGGTCAAAAAATTCTCGGTTGGTTTATCAATATCTACATCGAAGTTTTCCGCGGTACACCGATGATTGTACAGTCCATGGTTATCTACTACGGTACTGCCCAAGCCTTCGGTCTTAACCTTGACCGTACCCTCGCTGCCATTTTCATCGTATCCATCAACACAGGTGCTTACATGAGTGAGATTGTCCGCGGTGGTATTTTCGCAGTAGACAAGGGGCAATTCGAAGCCGCAACGGCCCTTGGATTTACCCACAACCAAACCATGCGCAAGATTGTTTTGCCACAGGTTATTAGAAATATCCTTCCAGCTACTGGTAATGAGTTCGTCATCAATATCAAGGATACTTCTGTATTGAACGTAATCTCAGTTGTTGAATTGTACTTCTCAGGAAATACCGTGGCGACACAAACCTACCAGTACTTCCAAACCTTTACCGTCATTGCCATCATTTACTTTATCTTGACCTTTACTGTGACCCGCATCTTGCGAGCAGTTGAAAAACGCTTTGACACAGACACCTATACAACTGGTGCCAACCAAATGCAAATCGAGGTGCCTCATGACTAATAATGTAATTCTTGAAATTAAAAATCTAAAGAAATCCTACGGACAAAACCAGGTCCTCAAGGACATTTCTGTAACAGTTGAAAAAGGAGAAGTGATTTCCATCATTGGTTCATCTGGTTCTGGAAAATCAACCTTCCTCCGTTCCATCAACCTCTTGGAAACACCCACCGAGGGACAAATCCTCTACCACGGTCAAGATGTCTTGGCCAAGGGCTATGATTTGACCACCTATCGTGAAAAACTAGGCATGGTATTCCAGTCTTTCAACCTCTTTAACAACCTCAATGTCTTGGAAAATGCCATCGTAGCACAAACCACTGTATTGAAACGCGATCGTGCAGAGGCTGAGAAAATCGCCAAAGAAAATCTCAATAAGGTCGGTATGACCGAGCAGTACTGGCAGGCCAAACCAAGCCAACTCTCTGGTGGTCAAAAACAGCGTGTTGCCATTGCCCGTGCTCTGTCTGTAGATCCAGAAGTTATTCTCTTTGATGAACCAACTTCCGCTCTAGACCCAGAAATGGTCGGTGAAGTACTCAAAACCATGCAGGATTTGGCCAAGTCAGGTCTAACCATGGTGATTGTTACTCACGAAATGGAATTTGCCCGTGATGTTTCTGATCGTGTTATCTTCATGGATAAGGGTATCATCGCTGAAGAAGGTGCTCCTCAACAAATCTTTGAAAATCCACAAGAAGAGCGGACCCGCGAATTCCTACAGCGTTTTTTAGGATAAGCCTTCTCTCTTATAGATAGTAACCTTACCAGTTTCAAAGCTGGTAAGGTTTTTTGACGTCAAAAAAGAGGGCTCGATGACCCTCTTATGCAATCCTCTAAATACTATGACTTAGATTAGTTTTCAAATTTCTTGTGGTTTTTGTCGTAAAAGTCAATCAACCCCAAGGCAGTCGCAAATGAAATGTTATCAATTTTAGCGCGTCCTTGTGCAAGAGCGATAACTGACATCTCACGAGCATTTGTTTCCTTGCTGATACGGTAGCCAGTGATTTTCTTTTCGCGTACCCAGCCGACAACAGCAGCAACTTTTTCGTAACTAGTCATTAGGAACCCCTTTCCAATTTATTCGTGCAATTTAGTATAATACGAATTGCATTGAATTGTCAAGTAAAATGTTCGGATTTTACTCAATTTTTAACCTGGAGAGCAGACAATATTTGTGTACGTACATCCTCCACTCCGCCAGCATTAGCTGGTAAAAAGATTGTTTGATTACCTCCTTGCGCAAAATTATTTAATGTATCCAAGTATTGGTTGGTCAACAAGATAGACATAATCTGCTCTTCTGTCATGCTGATGTTAGACTCTTTCAGTTCACGAATAGAATCTGCTAGTCCGTCTACAATTGCCTTCCTTTGTTGGGCAATCCCCACACCATGTAGGCGGTCTTTTTCAGCTTCTGCTTCAGCAGCAGTGACTATTTTAATCTTATCGGCTTCTGCCAATTCTTGGGCCGCAACCCGTTTCCGCTGAGCTGCGTTGATTTCATTCATTGATTGCTTGACCTCGGCATCTGGTTCAACCTTGGTAATCAAGGTCTTGACAATAACATAACCGTAGGTCGACATCTCTTCCGCCACCTGTTTTTGTACTTCAAGGGCAATTTCATCTTTCTTCTCGAAGAGTTCATCTAAGGTCAACTTAGGCACCGAAGAGCGCAAGGCATCTTCAATATAGGATTTAATCTGTGCCTCTGGGTGCATGAGTTTGTAGTAGGCATCTGTGACATTATTTTCATTAACACGATATTGAGTCGCCACATTCATGGTCACAAAGACATTATCCTGGGTCTTAGTTTCCACCACAATTTCACTTTGCAACATCCGCAATTGGATACGAGCCGCGATGACATCTACCCCAAAAGGTATTTTAAAGTTAATACCAGAGGTAGAAGTCTTTTGGTACTTCCCAAACCGCTCTACAATAGCAACCGTCTGTTGCTTGACCACATATAGCCCCGAAACAACTAAAACCAAGGCAAGTAATACAACAAATAAGAAACTAACGATTACAATAATTGGACCAAGAACCATACCTACCTCCTATACTAGCATCTTATAAAGCGAATCATTTTCATGAAGATTGATATACTGAGGATCGAAATCTTCTAAGCGAGAAAGGAATTGGACATAATCTTCCTTATTGCCCAAAGCAATCCCAATCAAGACTGGACCAGTACCCTTATTGGCACGTTTGATGTACTCAAAGCGAGTAATATCATCATTAGGACCTAAAATATCATTTACAAATTCACGCAAGGCACCCGGACGTTGTGGGAAATTCACAACAAAGTAATGTTTTATCCCTTCATAAATAAGTGCTCTCTCTTCCATCTCTGGCATGCGGTTAATGTCATTATTACCACCTGAAATGATACAACAGATAGTCTGTCCCTTAATCTTATCCTTAACGACTTCTAGTGCTGCCACAGTCGCTGCTCCTGCTGGCTCAGCCACAATCCCTAGTTTTGAATAGAGGTCCAAAATGGTGCCTGAAATCCACCCCTCATCAACACCAATCAACTTATCCACATGCTTTCTAGCTACTTCATAGGTTGAAGCCCCAACCTTTTGAACAGCAATGCCATCCGCAAACTTATCAATCGATGCTAGTTTTACTGGACGTCCCTTATCAAATGCAGCCTTCATGGAACGGGCTCCGTTTGCCTCAACCCCGATAATCTTAATTTCAGGAGCATTTTCTTTCAAGAACGCAGAGACTCCGGCAACCAATCCACCTCCGCCTACTGGCACAAGGATTTGATCAAAACTAATGGACTGTTCCTCAGCTTCTTCTAATATTTCGTAAGCTACTGTACCCTGACCAGCCTGCACATTGGCATCATCGAATGGATCAATAAAAGTTTTTCCACTCTCTTTTGTAAATTCTTGTGCTGCTTGGGCAGCTTCGTCAAAAGTATCTCCTACCAAACGAATATCAACAAAATCTCCACCGAAGAAACGAACCTGTCCAATCTTTTGCTGGGGGGTCGTAATAGGCATAAAGATTGTCGCAGGAATCTGCATTTCTTGACATGTATAGGCAACACCTTGGGCATGGTTACCCGCCGAGGCACAGACTACCCCTAGTGATTTTTCTTCATCAGACAATTGTGAAATCGCATAGTATGCTCCACGAATCTTAAAAGAGCGAACCCGCTGCTCATTCTCACGCTTGATATAGATGGTGGCTCCGTACTTTTCTGATAAGTAGCGACTGTAATCTAATGGCGTCCGAACGACAACTCTTTTTAAGACTTCGTAGGCCTGCTCTACATTTTTTGCTGTAATCATATTTGCACTAATTTCTTTCTATAATCATATTGTACCAGTATTTTCAAAATAATACTAACAATTATACGCATGTTTAAAATAATATTATACATTTCATTCAAATACCGAACTTTTTAGCTATAGTATTCTTCCTTTGACTATTCACTTTAAAAACAAGAAGGAATTTTATAGACTAAAAATAGGATAGACCTAATTTGTTTTTGCACAGAATCTTCCTTGAGTGGGGCAAAGCAACCTCTCTAATGATGGAATGAGTTACACTTAGACATAGGGAGCCGAAGAAAGCAAATATTATCTATTGAAGGACTATAACATAAATAGACGGTCAAAAGAGCTGGCCCCACCAGCTCTTTAATATGTCTTGTCTACTAAACTTTTCCAAAACTCCCTAACTTCAAAATAGGATAGGGAAGCAAAAGCTTTTCCAACTGTCTATTCGTAACCAAAATTCCGCTTTCCAATCTTTAAGCGTATGCTTGAATTTCTGGACGACCAGCTGAAAGAGTCTATCCTCAGACTCTTTCACTCCACTTCAACTGCCTCGCTCTCTTGTTTTCAAGCGAGCAACTACTTCCTTCAAAGGTTCCCCAAACCTTTGAAGCTGTCAGAGGTTGGAAATAAAACTTACGATAGTAAGTGTCCGTTAGCATTGCCTATAGACTTGCCTCGCTCTCTCGTTTTCAGGCGAGGGCTAAAACAGTCCACTGGACTGTTTTAGTTATAAATTTTAAACGAATCGTCGTCGTTGCGGCTGACGAATGGCATTGCTTTGCGGAGTTCTGCTCCGACTTTTTCGATTTCGAGTCCTTCTGCTTCTTTGCGGTAGGCTTCCATGCGTGGACGGCCTGCCTTGTAGTCGTTGACGAAGTCGTTGGCGAATTTACCAGACTGGATATCCGCAAGGACTGCTTTCATGTTTTCTTTAACTTGGTCTGTAATCACGCGTGGGCCTGATACATAGTCACCGAATTCCGCAGTGTTTGAGATAGATTGGCGCATTTTCTTGAAGCCACCTTCGTAAACAAGGTCAACGATGAGTTTCATTTCATGGAGCACTTCAAAGTAAGCCAATTCTGGTGCATAGCCTGCTTCTGTCAAGACTTCAAAACCAGCTTGCATCAGAGCTGTCAAACCACCGCAGAGAACTGCTTGCTCACCAAACAAATCTTCTTCTGTTTCTTCTTTGAAAGTTGTTTCCAAGAGACCTACACGAGCTGAGCCAACACCTTTTGCCCAGTCCATAGCAATGTGCTTAGCGTTTCCAGTTGCATCTTGGTAAACTGCGTAAAGGGCTGGTACACCAAAGCCTTCTTCAAAGGTACGGCGAACCAAGTGACCTGGACCTTTCGGTGCACACATGAAGACATCCACATCTGCTGGTACCTTAATAAATTCAAAGTGAACGTTGAAACCATGAGCGAAACCAAGAGCATTTCCTGCTTCCAAGTTTGGAGCGATTTCGTCATTGTAAAGGTCCGCTTGGATTTCGTCTGGAGCCAAAATCATGATAACATCGGCTTGTTTTGCTGCTTCTGCTACTTCAAAAGTTTCAAAACCGTCTTCTTTAGCCTTGTCAAATGACTTACCAGCACGCACACCGATGATAACATCGTGTCCTGTATCACGCAAGTTTTGGGCATGGGCATGGCCTTGTGAACCATAACCGATAACAGCGATACGCTTGCCGTCAAGTGCTGCTACTGTTACATCTTTTTCATATTGCATTGCTACTGTCATAAAATTCTCTTTTCTATTTTTTAAATTATTCTATAAAGGTTTAAGACTAATCTCGACTAAAACCTGTTGCTCCCGTACGGGCGATATTCTTAATGCCGTAAGGCTGAATCACACGCAGGAGGGCGTCAATCTTATCTCCGTCGCCAGTCATTTGAATGGTAATGGAGTGCGGTGCCACATCGACAACGCTAGCACGGAAAGGTTGGATAATGGCTAAAATTTCTGCCCGCTTAGCTGGCGGAGCAACGATTTTAACCAGAATCACTTCCCGTTCCAAATGGGGAATGTCCGTCAAATCACGGACACGGACCACATCAATCAAGCGATTGAGTTGTTTGATGATTTGTTCTACTTCGTCCATAGTTGCCACATCAACGATGACGGTAACACGGGAGATACCGTCCACTTCTGTCGGACCGACGGATATGGACTCAATATTGATTTGCCGGCGAGATAAGACACCTGTAAAGCGGTTAAGGACGCCAGATGAATTTCGTAATTTTGCTGTTAACATTCTACGCATTAAACTTCACCCCCAACATCTCTGCATTGCTCTTGCCAGCTGGCACCATTGGTTGAACGTGTTCTGCTTTAGAAATATGCACTTCAATCAACATCGGTCTATCTTCCAAAATAATTTTCATATCTTCAGCCAGGGTCGCTGGATTATCAAAACTGTAGTGAGCAATGCCGTAGGCTTCAGCTAGCAGCTGGAAATTTGGCTCCGCATCAAAGACAGACTGACTGCGGCGTTTGTCATAGAAGGATTCCTGCCATTGACGAACCATTCCAAGAGAGTGGTTGTTAATGAGGACTACTTTGATAGGAACTCCATAGCCGTTGAGAATGGCTAATTCCTGGTTGGTCATCTGAAAACCACCGTCCCCAACAAAGCAGACAACTTCCCTGTCTGGATTGGCTAATTTTGCACCGATAGCTGCAGGAATACCGAAGCCCATGGTCCCCATGCCACCCGATGTTACTAACTGGCGTGCATGCTTGTAAGGATAGAACTGGGCAGTCCACATCTGATGCTGCCCTACGTCAGTAACCACAATAGCATCCCCATTGGTCAGTTGACCAATTAACTCAATAGCCTGTTGTGGTTTGATAAATTCAGAATCTTCCTCATACCAGAATGGCGCTCTGCGTTTATTTTCTAAGACCTGAGCGGTCCAGTCAGCGTAATCTGTTTCCACAGGTTCCAGCTTGAGCAAGGCTTGGAGAGTTGCCTTAGCATCTCCTACGACTGGTACGGCTGTTTTCTTAACCTTACCGATTTCAGCTGGGTCGATATCAATATGGGCAACGGTTGCGTTCGGTGCATAGGTGAGAGGATTACCTGTCAATCGGTCGTCAAAACGAGCGCCAATATTGATAATGTAATCCGCATCATTCATGGCCATATTGGCTGCATAGGAACCGTGCATGCCACCCATACCGAGTGCCAACTCATGCTCAATTGGCATGGCACCTAAACCTAGCAAGGTAGAAACAACTGGAATCCTGTAACGTTCCGCAAAGGCAATCAGCTCTTGATTGGCATCTGCGTAGTTAACTCCTCCACCAGCAAGGATAACTGGTTGCTTAGCCTGACTAAGCTGTTTCAATACTTTCTTGACCTGTAAACCATTTGGCTCAACTGTCGGTTGATAACTTGGGAGTTGAACAGTTGGATCGTGATAAAAATCAACTACTCTCTCTTGAATATCTTTTGGAACATCAATGACAACCGGACCTGGACGACCAGTTGTTGCAATATGAAGCGCCTCTGTTATCACACGAGGAATATCTGCGGTATCTCGAATTTGATAATTATATTTAGTAATCGGCATAGTCATACCCAAGACATCGGCCTCTTGAAAGGCATCCTTACCGATCCCCCGTGTAGCTACTTGACCTGTAAAGACCAACAAGGGTACGCTATCTCCCATAGCATCCGCAATGCCTGTGATGGCATTTGTTGCTCCTGGACCAGAGGTCACAATGGCTACACCCACCTTTCCTGATGATTTAGCGTAACCTTCTGCCTCGTGAACTGCTCCTTGCTCATGACGAGCCAAGATATGTTGAATACCCTCATATTGGTAAATTGCATCATATAGTGGTAAGACTGCTCCACCTGGATAACCAAATACTAAGTCAACTCCTAATTGATGCAAGGTATCCAAAATTAGATAAGACCCCGAACGTGGTTGGTCTAGTTGAATTACTTGCACGAATATTCCTCCTCTCTGCAAATGTGTTATCTACTATAATATCACAAGGAATTGGAATGTCAAGAAAACTTTCTGAAAATTCCTACATTTGTTCGGATTCTTAAAAATTCCCAAAGAAATTCTTAAAGCAAACTTAAGCTAATCGCAAGCCTCATCTAGTTTTAGCTTGCTTTTAGAAAAGTCCCGTATAGTAAACTCATCAAGAAAAACATACGAGGTTTATGATATGTATTATGTAGTGATACCGGCTTATCAGCCAGATGAAAAATTGATCCAACTCTTAGAAGTTATAAAGAATAGACTAAACTGCCAGGTCATTGTTGTAGATGATGGTAGTACAGACCAAGCAAGAAATATTCTTGAAATCGCCAAAACCTATGCCATTGTTCTCCACCACGATGTCAACAAAGGAAAGGGACAAGCTCTACGGACAGCCTTTAGCTTTATCCAAGATTTGAGAAAGCCAGGTGTTATCGTTACTGCTGATGCAGATGGTCAACATGCTGTGAATGATATTGACCGTGTCGCACGCGCAGCCATGAACCTACCCAACCGCCTCATCCTTGGCGTCCGTCAATTTACTAAGGACATCCCGCTCCGTAGCCGATTTGGTAACAAACTAACTAGAGTCTTGTTCCGACTACAAACCGGTGTCAATGTATCCGATACACAAACTGGCTTACGTGGTTTCCACACCGACATGATTCCATTTATGTTGGACATTGAGGGTGACCGCTACGAATATGAAATGAATATGCTGACCCAAGCAAGTCAAGCCTATAAAATCACGGAAGTTCCAATCCAAACCATTTATATCGATGATAATGCCAGTTCGCATTTTCGTCCCATAAAAGATGGACTGCTCATTTACAAGAATCTCTTCAAATTTGCCCTGGCATCTTTTGGTGGATTCCTAGTCGACTATGGTATCTATGCCTTAGCTTTATTGGTGCTGACCGGACTGCCAACTGCTGCACGTTTGTTAGTTGCTAACACCATTGCTCGCATCTGCAGTGCTAGCTGTAATTTTGTCCTCAATAAGAAATTAGTCTTTAAAAACAAAGAAAGCGTCGCACGAACAGGTGCTGGCTACTTTACTCTAGCTCTCATTCTCTTCCTAGCTGATACAGCTCTTCTTTATCTTTTCCATCAAATTCTTGGACTTAACCTCTACCTTGTCAAACTTGTGGTCGGAGTCTTCCTCTTCCTAGCCTCTTGGCTCATTCAAAAAAATATCATCTTTAAAGAAAGGAAATCATATTCCCATGAAATTGCTTAAAAAACCCTTTGCCTACGCCACCATCTTTGGAATGCTGCTAACGAGTGGATTTTCCTACTCTATGTTGAAAACTTTCGTCCTGTCTGAAGCTATTTCCACCGTCGCGGCAAACAGCACTACTACAAGTAGTCAACCGACAGCAGAAACGACCGCTTCATCAGCCACCACTGCCTCAACAGCTACCAACGTGACGACAACAGATACATCTTACTCTGATGATAATATCCAAGTTAACTTAGAAACCATCACTACCAACAACACAACTGTCTATGTGGCTGATATCCAGGTCAGCTCTCCAGAGTATCTAAAGACAGCTCTAGCCCAAAATACCTACGGTACCAACGTAACGGCCAAAACTTCTGAAACCGCCGCTGCAAACAATGCTATCCTAGCTGTCAACGGTGACTATTACGGCGCCAACTCAACTGGTTATGTCATTAAAAACGGCGTCCTCTACCGTGACACTGTCCGTGACAATGCAGCTTACGGCGACTTGGCAATCTACGCCGACGGCTCATTTGAAATCATCTATGAAAATGAAATCACTGCTCAAGAATTGATTGACAAGGGGGTCGTCAACCTCTTAGCATTCGGTCCATCATTGGTAGAGAATGGCGAAATTGTCGTTGATACATCAACAGAAGTTGGTCGTGCCAAGTCATCCAATCCACGCTCTGCAATCGGTATTATTGATGAAAACCATTATATCATCGTCGTAGCCGATGGGCGAACATCTGAAAGTCAAGGACTTTCTCTCTATCAAATGGCCGAGGTTATGAAGCAGTATGGTGTCCAAACAGCCTATAACCTTGACGGTGGTGGTTCGTCAACCCTCTACTTCAACGGCCAAGTCATCAACAATCCAACAACAAACGGAAATACTATCTCAGAAAGGGCGGTAAGTGACATTGTCTACATCGGTTACTAATCAAACATCTACGCGTACTGCACGCACCTTCATTACCTACTTGGCTACAACAGCCTTCCTCTTTATCTTCAGCCGTATCTACGAAAGCCTTAGTTATGGCGAGGTTTCATTCTTCATGCATTATATGTTTTGTGTGACCCTGATTGGCGGAGCTTTACTCCTTGGTATGCTCACTCTAAAGCCAAACTTATCACGAATGACTTTTAATCTCTGGAATTCAGGTGTTGCCACCATTACAGCAGGCTTCCTGCTCCGTGGTATCATCAACCTGTCTGGTCGTTCAACCACCTTGGACCAACCCTATTGGTTTATCGGTGCAGGATTCTTAGTTCTTGCCTTGATTAGCCTCTTCTTTACCGGAAACAAGAAAGTACAGCTCCGAGCAACTGCTCAGTAACAAGAACAAACTAGAACAGCCTTTAGAACATCCAAGGCTGTTTTGTTTTATTTTTTGAAATATTCAGAAATTTCACATCATTTAACAAATCCTTTTTCATTTCCCTCATAACTATGGTATAATGAATAAAATAACTTTTGGAAGATAGGGAGAAGAGTAATGACTGATAAAGATACACTGAAAAGCCTCCGTCATCGTAGCTCTGTTTACGATTCGATGGTCAAATCGCCCAACCGTGCTATGTTGCGTGCCACAGGCATGACCGATGATAGTTTTGAAAAACCAATCGTCGGAGTGATTTCAACCTGGGCAGAAAATACACCTTGTAATATACACTTGCATGACTTTGGAAAATTAGCCAAAGAAGGCGTCAAAGAGGCAGGGGGCTGGCCTGTTCAGTACGGTACCATTACCGTTGCAGACGGGATTGCCATGGGAACTCCTGGCATGCGTTTCTCCTTGACTTCCCGTGATATCATCGCTGACTCTATTGAAGCAGCTATGGGAGGTCATAACGTAGATGCCTTTGTCGCTATCGGAGGGTGTGATAAAAACATGCCTGGTTCCATGATTGCCATCGCAAACATGGATATTCCTGCTGTATTTGCCTATGGCGGAACCATTGCGCCAGGTAATCTCAACGGTAAAGACATCGACTTGGTATCCGTTTTTGAAGGAATCGGAAAATGGAACAATGGCGACTTAACTGCTGAAGAAGTTCGTCAAATCGAGTGTAACGCTTGCCCTGGACCTGGTGGTTGCGGTGGCATGTATACTGCCAATACCATGGCTACTGCCATTGAGGTTATGGGCATGTCCATTCCAGGCTCTTCTTCTCACCCTGCTGAATCTCCTGAGAAAAAAGCGGATATTGAAGAAGCAGGTCGTGCCGTTGTCCGCATGTTAGAACTGGGCATCAAACCATCTGACATTATGACTCGTGAAGCCTTTGAAGATGCTATCACTGTTACCATGGCTCTGGGCGGCTCAACCAACGCTACTCTGCACTTACTGGCCATTGCCCACGCTGCCAACGTTGACTTGACCTTGGAAGATTTCAATGATTTCCAAGAACGGGTACCTCACTTGGCAGACCTGAAACCATCAGGAAAATATGTCTTCCAAGACCTCTACAATGTCGGTGGCGTCCCAGCTGTCATGAAATACTTGCTCAAAAACGGCTTCCTTCATGGTGATCGCATCACATGTACAGGTAAAACCGTTGCTGAAAACCTTGAAGCTTTTGCAGACTTGACTCCAGGTCAAGATGTCATCATGCCACTTGAAAATCCAAAACGAGCGGATGGACCTCTGATTATCTTGAAAGGTAACCTTGCGCCTGAAGGTGCCGTTGCCAAGGTTTCAGGCGTGAAAGTCCGCAATCATACTGGACCAGCTAAGGTCTTTGATTCGGAAGAAGAAGCTATCGAAGCAGTCTTGACTGACGAAATCGTAGATGGCGATGTAGTCGTTGTCCGCTATGTTGGACCAAAAGGCGGTCCTGGTATGCCTGAAATGCTGTCCCTTTCTTCTATGATTGTCGGAAAAGGCCAAGGTGACAAGGTAGCCCTTCTGACAGACGGTCGTTTCTCTGGCGGAACTTATGGTCTGGTTGTTGGTCACATTGCTCCTGAAGCCCAGGATGGTGGTCCAATCGCCTACCTCCGCACAGGAGATTTGGTGACGGTGGACCAAGATACCAAAGAAATCACCATGCATGTTTCTGACCAAGAAATCGAAGAACGCAAGAAAACTACTGTTATCCCACCACTCTACTCTCGTGGCGTTCTCGGCAAATATGCCCATACCGTGTCTTCTGCCTCCAAAGGAGCTGTTACAGACTTCTGGAGACCAGAACGTACAGGGAAAAAATAATGAATTTATTAAACCCTGTCACTGCGACAGGGTTTTCACAAGGAGAAAATCAAATGAAACTAAACGTCGAACTCTCCCGCTTTCGTGTTAAAGAAGGCAAAACTGTTCAAGTAGATGAATGGATGACCTTTCTCAATGAGCACATGGAAGACACCCTTCTCACTCTTGAAGGAGAGAAAATGTATGTCGAAACCATCTTCCGCGAGGTATTGGACGGACGCGAATACCTTTACTGGTATTCTGTTCAAGCTGAAGGAGGGATTGAAGTCGAAAATTCAGAATCCTATATCGACAAAAAACATTTAGAATATTGGGAAGAATGCATCGACCCGAGCTATGGTATGGTCGATTTGGATCCGCAAGTTGTCATGATTCCAAAGCCGATTTATGAAACCATGGAAAAATTAGACAGACAATACGATGAAACATTTAAAAAATGAGTTGCTCCATGCAACTCATTTTATTTTGGACTGATACCTAGCGTAATCCGTCCCAGACGGCTGATTCGCGTCATCTTCCAAGCAGGAGACCAGACAATCTCTACTTGTGCATCGGTAATACCTTCGATTTTCTTCAAGGCTGTGACTAACTCACCTGGCATGGTATCAGCACAAGAACAACCAGCATCGGTAAAGGTCATGATGACCTTACAAAATCCATTCTCATCCAAATCAATTTCATAGACCAAGCCTAAATTATAGATATCCAATTCAATCTCCGGATCATAAATATTCTCTAGGACTTCGATCAATTGACTTGAAAGTGCAGCTGCTCGGTCATTGATTTTTATATCGTCTCTCATTGGAATTCTCAACTTTCTTGTTTTTATCATTTTCTCATATTTTTCATAATTTTTCAAGAAAATGTGGCTTAATTGTCTGAATATTCAAAAAGAAGCTCCAAAGAGCTTCTCAATGTTTTCTGTCTAGAGAATTAGATCGCTCTCATCTCCTTCGACTGACCTTCTCCAATCTGGAAGACATACTTGTGACCTTGGGTCAAGCTATGGTAGAAACCTTTCCCCTCATAAAGTTGAAAAATTTGCATGGTTTTCCGACTTTCTTCATCCTTATAAACATGCTGCACATAAGGATTGTCCGCAAAGACCTTTTCCAAGAGTTCTTGACTTGCTGGTCTAGCCTTTCCTTCAATTCGAATGACTTGAATAAGATAATCCTCCTCAGATAAAGCCGTGACGGCTAGGCGCTCATCCCCCATCAATTGATGGTAAAAATGAGTTTCTGATCCTGTCATAAAGAATACACCCTCTTCCGTCGCAGCTGTAATATGAATCGGTCTGGAATGAGGATTACCCGCCTCATCAACCGTAGCAAAAATCCCTACCCTCATTTCTTCCAAAATGTCCATGATATCTTTCAATTCCATAGCACACCTCCTAGACTTCTTTCTACTTTGATTATAGCAAATTCTAGCAAGAAAGTTAAGAAAATTCCATTCATTTAAATAGATAATGAGAGGAGAAAGTAAGCTTGCACATTCTAACAAGACAGATAGAGAAAACGAAATGACAGATACCTAATATCTGATACTAGCTTGTTTTGACACAGGTAGACCATAAGACTAGAACTAGCTGTTTTCATTTAAAAAGATTGAAAGAATGATCATTCAACGATCATCCCTTCAATCTCAAATCTTGATTTCACTGTTCTTTAATAGGTAGCCAAGCGTTTTTCCAAGTGTACTTGACCGACAGCATATAGTGTACAGATAACCCAATAAATGAGGGCTACACAGATATAAACTGTCATGTAGTCAGACTTGGCTCCACCGACTATTTTGGCCTTATTGAAAATCTCTGGTACTGTAATCATAGCTGTCAGAGATGTACTTTTAACCATGTCCAAAAGCACATTGCTAAGAGGTGGTAGGGCAATTCGGAAGGCTTGGGGAATAATGATTTTTCTGTAGATCACATTGGTCCGCAAGCCCAGGGAACGCGCCGCTTCCCATTGCCCCTTATCAATGGCTGAAAGAGATGCACGGATAATCTCAGAAATGTAGGCACTGGACATGGAGGTAAAGGCGATGATAGAGGCCGTTATAGCATCTAACTGCAAGCCCATAAAGGGCAAACCAAAATAGATGAAGAAAAGAAGAACCATGAGGGGAATTCCACGCATGAGAGAAATATGGACCATAGCCAACCAACGCAAGGGTCCAAACTTAGACATCCGCATGAGAGCTACAAAAAATCCGCAGAAAGTCCCCAAGGCAAAACCAATTAGGGATAGGGATAAAGTGTAGGGAAGCCCCTCCAAAATCTGTGGAATCGCCTCTCTTGCAATATCCGCATTAAAAACTGCCTGCCAGTTGATATCCATATCCTCTCCTCTTTCCTTAAAACCAGATAGACCTTGCCAGTCTTTAACTGACAAAGTCTATACGAGATGCATTTATCGTCATTTATTTTTTCTTTTATTACGTCGTTAACTCGCCTTGCCTAACTCCAGTTATGCCTGCGGCAATTGAGGCGAAGTTGCTTCGCCCAATCTCCAGTCTTCAAAGGTTCCCCGAACCTTTGAAGCGAGTACTAAAAGTAAACTAAAAGACTATAATTTCTTACCAAGTCTTATTCAACTTCGATAACTGGCAACTCATCTGCATTTTCAACAGGAACTGTCAAGTCTTGTCCTGCATAGTATTTCTCAGAAATTGCCTTCAAAGTTCCGTCAGCTTTCATTGCTTCAAGAGCCTCGTCAATTTTTTCTTTCAAGCTTGTATCAGCCTTGCTCATGACAATACCTTGTTCAGTTGGGTTGTATTTAGCATCACCCATCTTCACCTTGATGTCTGGGAAGTTGGCATTTGCCCATTTGATGGCCATGACTTGTGTATAGTAGTCGTTTGGAATGAAGTCTGTACGACCTGTTGATACGTCACGTAAGTAAACATCATTGGTTACGTTGTCATAGATAACTGGCTCTGCACCTTGCTTTTCAGCAATTTTCATGTACTGAGTACCTGCACCACCACCAGCTTTTTTACCAGTCCAGTCGCTCAAGTCAGCTGCTTCGATTCCTGATGAACCATCTTCACGAACGATGTAGCCACCAACTGAATACTTGTAAGGGATAGAGAAGTTGTACTTTTCCTTACGTGCTTCTGTCATGTCAAAGTTGTTAACAGAAATATCAACTTTACCACTGTCCACAGCTGTAAAGGCTTCTGCTACACCGATTTCTTGGTATTCGATTTCCAATTTCAAACGTTTACCAATTTCATTGATCATATCAATTTCATATCCGACCAATTCTTTGGCATCGTTGTAGTAAGAAGTTGGGAAGAGGGTACCTGGTGTAGCAACCTTCAAGACACCAGCTTCTTGTACTTTTTCCCACTGAGTCTGTTCAGCAGAAGAACTGCTAGTATTAGAACTTGAACTAGAACATGCTGCCAAGGTCAAAGTAGAAACCAAGAGAGCTGAGGCTAAAACTTTTTTCAACATAAAACAATCTCCTTTGAAAGCTATAGCTTCCTTTTTACTTTTTCGGTGTTAACCCACCAACTTTTATAGGGTAACACTTTTGTAAAAATTTGGCAAGTATTTTATCTGAAAAATGAATTCCCTTACAAGTTGAGTAAACCTGCTGCCTCCATTTGGTCTGCCAACTGCAAGAGTAAATCCTCTCGTCCCTTGGCTGCTGTCAATTGGATGCCGATTGGCAATCCGTCAGCCCGCACATAAGTTGGCAGAGAAATAGCTGGCTGACCACAAATATTGGCCTGCTGCGTAAAGGGAGTTAGGGCTAGACTGTCCTCGAACATTTGCCAGATCAGGTCCTGCTGCTCTTCCATGGAATAGTTCTGGGTGTGCTTGAGGCGGTCCAGCAAATCTGCTGATAGGTCAAATTGTCCATGCTTGGGCGCTACATCAGCCACTGTCGGCGTCAGGAGCAAGTCGTATTCCTCATGGAAACGCGCCATGCTGGCTCCAAACTGGTCCCAGTCCAATAGGGCCTTGGAGTGCAATTTGGCTGGTATGGTTTGCCCGCTTTGGTAGATAGCCCAGGACATGACTTCCATGTCATCCAAGGTCATCTGGCGCCCAAAAGCTGCTTCGATGTCGTCAAACATCTGAGCCGTGTCCACGCTGTTCATCAGGTAGAAGGATTTCATCAGGGCCACTCCATCCAGAGGATATTCTGATAATTCCACCACTTCATGCCCCAAATTTGCCAAGTGATGACAGGCTTTTTGAACCGTTTCTACCGCTTCAGAACTGACCTTGCTCCCTACTGGAGACTTGGTATAGTAGGCGATTTTTAGGGGGCGAGACAATTTTCCAAAAACCTCCTCTTCGCTCAGCTCGGCAAGGGGAAAGGGGGCTTCCAGCTGGTAGTCCTGGAAATGATAGAGCAGACGCTGGGTATCTCGGACAGACTTGGTCAGGGCAAAATTAACAGATGCTCCCTGCCAGCCACGATAAGACTTAGGTCCAACCGGAATCCGACCACGACTGGTTTTGAGCCCAATCAAGCCATTGAAGGAGGCTGGGATACGAATAGACCCACCACCATCTGATGCCGCAGCAATAGAGACCATGCCTGAAGCCAGTGCTGCAGCTGCACCACCACTCGATCCACCAGCATTGCGACTAGGATCTAAGGGAAGATTGACAGGACCGTGCAGGCGGGCATCTGAGATATTTTTGAAGCCGAATTCTGGCGTGTTGGTTCGACCGACAATGATGAAACCCAAGTCCTTCAAGCGTTGGACATAGGTATCGGTATGACCTGCTAGCCGACCAGCAAGCAGGCGAGAACCTGCAGAAGATGGCTGCCCCTTTTCATTTTGCCCCAGATCCTTCAACAAGAAAGGAACTCCTGCAAATGGCTTGCCCAGATAGTCTTCTTTTTCCGCCTCTTTCAAGGCTCCTTCATACTGCTTGCTGACAACCGCATTGAGGGCGGGATTGAGCTTTTCAATCCTGTCAATTGTTTCTTGCACCAATTCCTTGGCAGAAACCTGTTTTTGATTGACAGCCTGAGCCATGGCTGTCGCATCTTTCCATATCATAAGAATCTCCTAGATACCATATTTTTCCATAGACTGCTTGATGGTCTTTCCGAGCGCCATAAAATCAGTCATATTGTCCGATGAGGGATAAAAGGTGGTCAGAAAAGCTCCATTTTCAATCAAGACACGCTCAATTCGTGTTTTCATATCCTCCACCGTCACATCCTGACCAACCAAGTCTGACAGATTGGCCATCGAATCCGGATTTACTTGCGGAAATCTGTCCGATACTGCTTGCGGAGTAAAACTTGCCGCATAAAAATCAGCCACCACTTGCCCACGTTTCATTTGATCGCCTGAAACACTGATATAGGCAGAAATGGCAATAGCCTCTTGTTAAATCCGCTGAGCCAATCCAGCAAACTTCCGCCCCTTGATACTAAGGTCGTAGGTCCCAGGACAATAGGAAGTTGCCACCTCACCACTGACCACCTCGAAGGGAAAATCTGAAAGCGCCTGGGCAATCAAATCCACCATGACCTGATAAGACTCCCGCAAATCAACCTTGTGACCAGAAGGATTGGGCAAAATCAGAGTGACATTTAAAATCCCTTCATCTGCTACCACAGCTAGACCACCCAGACTCCGAATAATAGGACTGTAGCCCGCCCGACCAATACTGGCTAAGCCCCTGTCCAGCTGGGCGACCTGACTGTCCATCATCCCCAGAATGACCGTTTTATCCATAGGCCAAAAATGCAAAATGCCTGTATCGGTCTGACGATTGACCTCGCGCAAAAAGACCTCTGTCCACACCAACGGTCCTTGTTTCAAACCCGTCAAGCCAGACCGATCTTCGTATTTTTTATGACCACATTCTCAACCCAAGATTTCATTCCGTAAGCGTTCTCTTTCAAATTACTATATCTTATTTTAACACAGAGCAATTTGATACAACCGAAAAATGTTATTTCTTTTATGAAAAACAGAAAAAGACTAGATAAAATCCAGTCTTAATCTCGATTTACAATTCTTCAAAAGCATCTTTTACCTTGTCAAAGAAGCCTTTTTTATGGGGTTTGATATCAATGTTTCCTGCTGCTGCAAATTCTTTAAGAGCTGCACGTTGACGGTCGTTCAGACCTGTAGGGGTAACAATATTGACCGTCACATACTGATCACCGATGACCCCACCACGAACACTTGGAGCTCCCTTGCCTTTCAGACGGAAGGTCTTACCTGTCTGTGTTCCTTCAGGGATCACCATATCCACATCACCGTGAACGGTTGGTACATGGACTGTATCGCCCAAGGCTGCCTGAACAAAGTTGAGGTCTAATTTATAATAAATTGTTGTCCCCTCACGCTCAAACTTATCTGAAGCCTGGACTTGAATGACCACATAGAGATCTCCGTAAGGACCTCCATTAAAACCTGCTTCCCCCTGACCTGCCAGACGGATTTTCTGACCAGTTTCCACACCAGCTGGTACCTTAACCGTTACCGTATGAGCTTGTTTTTCATGACCGGTTCCGCGACACGTTGTACATGGATCCTTAATTTGTTTACCACGACCATGACAGACATCACAGGTCATTTGACGGCGCATGGTACCAAGTGGTGTTTGCGTGTCCACATTGATAATCCCTGAACCGTGACAGCGTCCACAGGTTACTGGACTTGTACCAGGTTTAGCACCTGAACCTGTACAGGTCCGACAGGTTGCTTCGCGATTGTAAGAAACTTCTTTTTCTACACCGAATATCGCCTCTTCAAACTTGAGATTGACACGGTATTGGAGGTCATCCCCTGGACGAGGAGCATTAGGATTGCGGGTCGCACCACCACCAAAGAAGCTTGAGAAGATGTCTTCAAAGCCACCGAAACCAGCTCCATCGAAACCACCAAAGCCTCCAGCTCCTCCGCCAAAGCCTCCATTGGCACCAGCTGGACCAAATTGGTCATAGGCTGAACGCTTCTGCGGATCACTCAAGGTCTCATAAGCCTCCTGGACCTCCTTGTATTTATCCTCCGCACCCGGATCCTTGTTAATATCTGGATGGTATTTTTTCGAAAGCTTGCGATAAGCCTTCTTAATCTCGTCTGGCGAAGCATTCTTAGAAACCCCCAGACGATCGTAAAATTCTGTGTTGTTCATATAAGATACTAAGGGCGTAAAGCGGACACAGCCAAAATAGGAGTTTTGACGCAGGACCTCACCGTCCTAGGAAAAACTATCTTTTTGGCACAGTCCGTAGCCCGTGTTCGATTACGAACACTTTCCTTTCTATCATGGTTTTGGAAAAGTGAAAACAGGAAACTGACGCAATGTGTTCACACACTAGGAGGTTTATCTTTTTCACTAGGTTTTTAGCCCGTGTTCGAATTACCGAACTTGTATTCCTTTCTTTGAAAATTAGAAAGTAGCCCGTGTTCAATTAAGAACACTTTCCTTTCTATGAAGATATTAAGCCGTTAAGCGACTCAAAGAAAAATAGGAAACTGTCCGACGATGCCTCGCATCTAGGTAAAGTTTATCTTTTTTCAAAGAGTCGTAGGCGTATTCAATTCTGTAAAAGTTAGAAGGGTATTTACCCAAAAACAGAGGCTGGGTTGCAACCTCTGTTAATAAAATATTATAAATAATTTCGTATCCAATCTGGCATACTGGAGTCATCAATCGACCATGATTCTACTTCATGCTCATCTTTCTCCCACACATTTTCATCACCATCGAAAAACTTAACTCTAGAACATTTATACTTTGTAACTACACTACCTTCTAGGCGATATTCATTCCAATAATAGCTCTTTCCGTGACCTTTCCACTCATTTGTTATATAAATTGTTGACATAATTACTCTCCATAAATATTGTCATGAGAAATACTACTTTTTCTACCGCATTCTTCGCACTTCCAAATATATTTATTATCGTCAAATCCACTTTGAACATTTAAGTATGCACCACAATGATCACAATACCAATCTACATCAGGAAATCTACCACTCATAATTATCCTCCTTGTTAGTCTAGTCACTAAGAAATCCTACTTCTCAGTAAACTCGCCATCCACCACATCATCATCTGCGTTGTTAGCTGTTTGAGCACCTTCTTGACCTGCGGCTGCTTGTTGTGCTGCTGCGGCTTGCTCGTAGAGTTTCACCGCAAGGGCTTGGGCTTTTTCGTTGAGGTTTTCAAGTTTAGCCTTCATGTCGTCCAAGTTGTTCGCTTCTTGGGCTGCTTTCAACTCATCAAGGGCTGCTTGGGCTTGGTCGCGTTCTGCGTCGAAGCCTTTGCCTTCAGTTTCTTTCAGCGTTTTCTCAGTCGCAAAGATGGCTTGGTCAACATCGTTACGAAGGTCCACTTCTTCCTTACGTTTCTTATCTGCTTCAGCGTTTGCTTCTGCATCTTTCATCATGCGGTCGATTTCTTCGTCTGTCAAACCTGAGTTAGACTGGATAACGATAGTTTGCTCTTTTTGGGTACCAAGATCTTTAGCTTTTACAGACACGATACCGTTTTTATCAATGTCAAATGTTACTTCGATTTGTGGCACACCACGAGGTGCAGCTGGGATATCTGTCAATTGGAAGCGACCAAGTGTCTTGTTGTCTGCTGCCATTGGACGCTCACCTTGAAGCACGTGGATGTCAACAGCTGGCTGATTGTCTGCTGCAGTTGAGAAGACTTGTGATTTAGAAGTTGGGATTGTTGTGTTGCGGTCGATGAGTTTTGTAAATACACCACCCATTGTTTCGATACCAAGTGACAATGGTGTTACATCAAGAAGGACAACGTCTTTCACATCACCAGTAATCACACCACCTTGGATTGCCGCACCCATAGCAACCACTTCATCAGGGTTTACAGATTTGTTTGGCTCTTTACCTGTTTCAGCTTTTACAGCTTCTACAACGGCTGGGATACGAGTTGAACCACCGACAAGGATAACTTCGTCGATTTCTGACAAGCTAAGTCCTGCATCTGAAAGAGCTTGACGAACAGGAACTTTTGTACGTTCTACAAGGTCGTAAGTCAATTCGTCAAATTTGGCACGTGTCAATGTCATTTCCAAGTGAAGAGGGCCTGCTGCACCTGCAGTGATGAACGGCAAGCTGATTTGAGTTGAGGTTACACCTGAAAGGTCTTTCTTAGCTTTTTCAGCCGCATCTTTCAAGCGTTGAAGAGCCATTTTGTCAGCTGACAAGTCGATGCCGTTTTCTTTCTTGAATTCTGCTACCATGTGGTCGATGATCTTTTGGTCAAAGTCGTCACCACCGAGCTTGTTATCACCTGCTGTTGCAAGTACGTCAAAGACACCGTCACCGAGCTCAAGGATAGATACGTCGAAAGTACCTCCACCAAGGTCGAATACCAAGATTTTCTCGTCTTTATCAGTCTTGTCCAAACCGTAAGCAAGGGCTGCTGCAGTTGGTTCGTTGACGATACGTTCTACTTCAAGACCAGCGATTTTACCAGCATCTTTGGTTGCTTGACGCTGTGCATCGTTAAAGTAAGCAGGAACCGTGATAACGGCTTTAGTTACTTTTTCACCAAGGTACTCTTCAGCGTAGCCTTTCAAGTATTGAAGAATCATAGCTGAGATTTCTTGTGGTGTGTATTCTTTGCCATTTGCTGAAACTTTTTCAGAAGTTCCCATTTTTGATTTGATAGAGATGATGGTATCTGGGTTAGTCACTGCTTGGCGTTTTGCCGCATCACCAACGATGATTTCACCATTTTTGAAAGACACAACAGACGGAGTTGTGCGGTTTCCTTCTGGGTTTGCGATGATTTTTGATTCAGTTCCTTCAAGAACTGCAACTGCTGAGTTAGTTGTACCTAAGTCAATACCGATAATTTTAGACATATGTGTTACCTCTTTTTAATTTCTTTTAGTGATACTCTCCTTAAGTGGCGACGCCGTCAGAGCCCGCTTTTGCGGTCTCTTTGACTAAAGTTTGAGCCTCTAGTCTCAAACTTTGCGTATTTACCGCCACGGCGGAGAGTATCGAATGGGCTCACGATGTTCGCCAGCCCGCAAGCACAAGGCTTGTCTTTTTTCAATTTCATAGTTTTGTGACATTTCGGTCAGAGTATTCGGCGCATGAAGATATAATCATCTTCAATGTTATTTGATTCTTGAAAGCCTAACTTCTTCCAGAATTTTCTAGCCTCCAAATGTTTTTCATGAACTGGTAGCGAAATTTGAGTCACGCTGTGCTCTGTTTGCAGATAGTCTATACAGACTTCTACTGCTTTTCTCCCAAGTCCTTTTCCTTGATATTGCTTATCAATTACAAAATTGATGATTTCACCATTTCTGTCTTTGCAGTAAAGCGAAACATAGCCTATCAAATCCATCCCATTGTAAATGGCTTTTGGATGCGAGAACGGTCGGAGACTCCAAGCCTCTGCCAATGAAAACTCAACTGAATCGACATAATCTTCCTTAGATATACCAGAATCAATATGTAAGCAATCGTAAAAATTTTCATCGCTAATTTCGCGTAGCTCTATCATTTATTCTGATACCACCACCATAGCCGGTCTCAACAGACGTTCATGCAGCTTGTAGCCTTTTTGGAAGACTTGTGCGATGTGTTCTGCTGGGCAATCGTCTGTGGCTGGGACTGTTTGAATGGCCATGTGAAGATTTGGGTCAAAGACATCTGTTGTGACTTCTTCCACCCCTTCTTCTTTAAGGGCTTGAATCAAGCTTTCCTGTACCATTTCCAAGCCTTTTTTGACATCTTCTGTCAGACCTTCGACTTGAAGGGCACGTTCCAAGTTATCCAAGCTTGGCAAGATTTTCTTAGCCAAGTCTTGCGAACGGTAACGCTGAATGGTTTGGCGTTCTTCGTTTGCACGGCGTTGGATATTTTGCATTTCAGCGTGGGCACGGAGGTACTTGTTTTCAAATTCCTCAGCGCGCTCATTTGCCAAGTCCAACTCTGATTTTTCAGGCGTTTCCACAACTTCTTCTGTTGCTTCAACCTCTTCTACGATTTCTTCGTTTTTGATTTCTTCTGACAAAGCATTCTCCTTCTAATTTACCTCATAATGATTACTACTTAGATATCGGTAGTAATCGGTTAATTTCATAAATAGGACGCGGCTGATGATGTTGATTAAGCTCATCTGCCTACGATAGTCCATGTCAACAGGACCAAGCAAACTCATCTGGGCCATGCCCCGATAGGGGATTGGAAAGCGATGATGAATGACCGTCACATCCGCTAGGGCAGGATCCCTATGTTCCGCCACAGAAATGCTGGTCTGCTGGTTTGGCGCCAAGCCTTGCCGCAACTCTGGGGCTAATAGCTGTGGGCTATCCAAGAGCTGATAGGTGGCGAGATTGCCATAGGTCAGCGAAGCGACCTTTCCACTGATAAAGACTGATTCTTGGAAGAGATTGGAAAAAATATAGTCCATGAGATCCAAGACATTGTCCGTCGTGGTAAAGTAACGCTGCACCACCTGGGGAATCTCCGTCCGCAGCTTGTAGTGGATTGCCAAGACCGTCTGGTCAACGAAGCGTTCATCCACCAGGCGTTTGAGCACTTCCAAGTCCCTGGTCAAAAAGTTCTTGGGAATAGCAAACTGGACGGTGACAGGTTTGGACTGGTCCAGGGTTAAAACTGCCAAGGCATCGTGGCTACTGAGCTGCACGATGTCAAAGGAAGTCAACTGCTGACTGGTCGGCTCCACATCTAAGATGACCGAAGTGTAGCCTGTCAAGTCAGCTAGGACTGTACTGGCTCGCTCCAAGATGTCTTCCAGCTTGAAGGCTTCAAAATCGAAGGCCTTGACTACCTGATAAACATCTTCTTCATTGATGTGTTCCAAGTTAAGCGAGTGGTTGACAAAGTATTGAAAACCAGCCCGACTGGGCATCCGACCACTTGACGTGTGAGCCTTTTCTAGCAAGCCCAACTGCTCTAGCTTAGCCATATCATTGCGAATAGTCGCCGAACTAGAAGCAATCATCTCCTGCAAGGCCTTGGAACCAACTGGCTCATGGTGGCGCGTAAACAATTCAACAATCAGATTCAAAATATCATTTTGACGTTGGGTAATCATCTCCGCTCCTTTCATGAACACTGTTTTAGTTACGCTCAATGAAAATCGACAGTAGCCTAGGAAGCGAAGCCGAATGTAGAACTCTGCTACTTTCCTAACTCTAGGTAGCAGGCTGAAATCCTCCACTGGAGAATTTCACTCACACAGGCAAGCTGACAACGGATAGTGTTGATTTTTGAAGAGCGTTAGCACTCTATGATGTCGAGTGCTAATCACTTATACTCTCATTATACGCTGAAAAAATGGATTGTCAAGAGAAAAAGATAAAAAATTAGCACTCTTTTGCCTAGAGTGCTAAAAATCAGTCTAAGGACCTAGTTTCCAGTCTTCATCATCCGATAAAAACGCAAGCCAAGTAATAATAAGAGAGGTATATAAATAATAGAAATACCTAAGACAAAACCTGGACGCGAACCCAAACTTGTTCCCAGTAGAATGCCGTACAGTCCCAAAAATGGCAAATAGCGTCTTTGGAAGATTGTTTTCACAAACTCCACCTTACTTTCCCTATCACCATATAATTCAAGCTCTCCCACCTTCGCAGCTTTCCTAAAAATATTGAAATTTTGGCAGGATACGACAAACTCCCATCCATAATCCTCGTACATATGCAGATAGTTTTCTCTATCTTTATTTTTTGCTTCCTTAAAATCAACCTGATACACAACCTCTTCTGGCTGGCATTTTTCAAAATGATAAAAGAAGAGCCAGCTAATCTTAACTAGTTTCCACCCTTGTTGATGCATCTCACTGAGATAGTCTGCTTGCTGACTGAAATCTGTGATAAAAAATACCTTGCACTCTGTCCTAGTCTCCATAACTTTCTCCCTTACTATTTCGATAAAGACGTTCGATTCGAGCCAATTCTATGTCTAAAATTTCTCGACCTGTTTCTGTTATTTGGTAAAACTTTCGCTTGTCTTCTTCTCTGACAAAGGCAATCAAGCCGTCTTTCTCCATTTTCGACAGGGTACCGTACATGGTCCCAGGGCTAATCACGACCTGACCTGCCGTGACTTCCTTGGTCTTCTGGGTAATATCATAGCCATGCCGTTCTTCCTGTAAATGAAAGAGAATATAGAAGGCTGTCTCTGTCATCGGAACATAGACCCGTTTTAATTTGTCGTTCATTGGATCCCTTTCGTATTGATATACATCGAACTTCGATATATAAACTATATCGCATCTCGATATAGTTGTCAAGAAAAAAATCAGAGAATCCTCCCTGATTTTATATCTTTATTTCCCTTGGGCAATCAACTCTGCTCCACGTTTGCGGTAGGATAGGTCGCCAACTGCTTCAATTAAAAGCTTGCCATTTTCGTATTTGAGGACGGTGATTGAGCCGTTATCGAGGAAAACATTAGCCCCACGCTCTGGCTCTAACAGATGAGCCAGGGTGGCAATGGTCATGCCGTGGCTGACTACAAGGGCATTGCCTCCACCTTGTTTTTCCAAGTCTTGGGCGATGGATTCAAAACCTGTTAAGATTCGGTTGCTCAAAACCTCCCAGGATTCTGCCCAGCCAGCTGTGTCTGCTTCTTGGATACCTGCTGCGATTTCCGCAAAGGACATGCCTGTCGCATCAACTGTCCCTTTCAAACGAGGCAGGACCCCTTGGAAAAGCTCGGCATCGTACATGCCCTCGAAACTACCAAAGCACCATTCACGGATACGCTTGTCTTGGTAATAAGGAATTTTTCCTAAAATTCCCAACTCACGCTGGGCAATGGTCATGGTCTGAACGGTTCGCCCTAGATCACTAGATACAGCTAGTTTAAAATCAAGCCCTGCATCCTTGAGCCCCAAGCCCAATTCACGAATCCCTTCCTCACCAGCCTTGGTCAGCGGTGTATCACACCAGCCCTGCACACGTCCAATGGTATTGAACATGGTTTTCCCATGTCGAGAAATATATAATCTTACGTCTGCCATAGCATTCTCCTTGTCTTTTCTTACTATATAGTATAGCAAAAAACCGACTGCTTGTGGCAATCGGTCTACGTTTTTAGTTCTTAAAGCTGTGAATCGGTGCTGGAATCTGTCCACCACGGTTGATAAAGTCCACAGAAGATGCCTGATTGACCTTCATGACAGGAGCTGTTCCCAGAAGACCACCGAATTCGATCATGTCCCCTTCTTTTCCGAGCGGAATAATACGGACCGCAGTCGTTTTCTGGTTGATAACCCCAATGGCCGCTTCATCCGCAATCATAGCCGCAATGGTTTCAGCTGGCGTTGTTTCTGGAATGGCAATCATGTCCAATCCTACAGAACAGATGGCCGTCATGGCTTCTAATTTTTCAAGATTGAGGGAGCCATTTTGCACCGCTGCAATCATACCCTCGTCCTCAGACACAGGAATAAAAGCACCAGACAAGCCACCAACTTGGTTGCAGGCCATGACCCCACCCTTCTTCACTGCGTCATTAAGCAATGCAAGGGCAGCAGTCGTTCCGTGCGTACCTACGGTTTCCAAGCCCATTTCCTCCAAAACTCGTGCCACTGAGTCGCCAACGGCTGGCGTTGGAGCAAGGGACAGGTCCACGATACCGAACTTGACACCCAGGCGTTCACTGGCCATATTGCCGACCAACTGACCGATACGGGTAATCTTGAAGGCGGTCTTCTTGACGGTCTCCGCCACCACATCAAAGCTCTCACCACGCACTTTTTCAAGGGCACGCTTGACCACACCAGGACCAGATACGCCGACATTGATGACCACATCCGCTTCGCCGACACCGTGGAAGGCACCCGCCATGAAGGGATTGTCCTCGACTGCATTGGCAAAGACTACAAGTTTTGCCGCCCCCATATCAGAAGCCTCCGCCGTCTCCTTGATGATCCGCCCCATGTCCCGCACAGCCGTCATATTGATACCCGTCTTGGTCGAGCCGATATTGACCGACGAGCAGACCTTAGAGGTTTGGGCCAATGCCTGCGGAATGGAGTTGATGAGGATTTCATCTCCTTTTTGGTAGCCCTTTTGAACGAGAGCTGAAAAGCCCCCGATAAAATCAATTCCGATCTCATGAGCCGCCTTGTCCAAGGCATGAGCCAGGGGAAGATAATCCGTGGCATCTGTCGCCGCACCAATCAAGGCAATAGGCGTCACCGATACCCGTTTATTGACAATGGGAATGCCCAATTCTGCCGCAATCTCATCGCCGACTGCTACCAAGTTCTTGGCCTTGGTGACAATCTTGGTATAAACTTTCTCAGCAGCTTCCTCAATATCCGCATCGATACAGTCCAAGAGGGAAATCCCCATAGTGATGGTCCGAATATCAAAATTCTGCTCCTCAATCATTTCAATGGTTTCTCTAACCTGTCTAATATCCATGAAATCTCTCCTTACAAGTTGTGCATAGCATCAAAAATCGCCGCACTTTGAATGTTGATTTTCACATTCAAGCTTTGACCAAAAGCATCCAACTCTGAACGTAACTGAGTGAAATCTTTCTTCTCGTCTGACGACACCACCGCCATCATAGTAAAATACTCATCCAAAACTGTCTGGGAAATATCATCAATATTAAGCCCTAACTCCGCAATCTTGGTCGCAACACCCGCAACAATCCCTGACTTGTCCTTGCCGACAACTGTAACAATAGCTTTCATCTGAACACCTCTTCTAAATTTTCATTTATTTTATCATAAATACACAGAAAAAGGTACAAATCTTTTGATTTCTACCTGTATCGTACGTTTTTACAACTTCAACTGTTTCTTCTATTCGGCCACGGCTAGAGTTGCCTAGTTTTTAAGTTGCAAACTTTCTATTTCTACCAGTCTGTGATACACTAGTGTCACCGAATTCTATTATTTGTTGGTGGCGACAAGCTACCAACCTTTCTTTTGTTCAGAAAGGACACTTATGAAGATTATCAAGCAATTGTGGTGGTTCTTTTCCCTTGAGAAAAAGGCCTATCTGATTGGGATTTTATCACTCTGTTTGGTCAGCCTCCTCAATCTTCTTCCCGCTTCTATCATGGGGCAGTTAATTGACCAGATTGCCAGCAATCAGTTGACGGACAGCAACCTGCTACTCGGTGTCGCTGGGCTTGTTTTATCAGCCGTAGCTATGTACGGTCTTCGTTATGTTTGGCGGATGAATATCCTAGCGACCTCCTATCGGCTAGGAAAAATCATGAGGGCTCGGCTGTTTGACCACTTTATGCACCTATCTCCTTCCTTTTTTCAGCAACATCGAACAGGGGATTTAATGGCCCACGCGACTAATGACATCAATGCCTTAACACGACTAGCTGGCGGCGGTGTCATGTCCTTTGTCGATGCAACGGTCACAGCCTTGGTTACCTTAATCACGATGAGTGTGAGCATTTCCTGGCAGATGACCTTAGTTGCAATCCTACCCCTGCCCTTCATGACGCTCACTACTAATTTTTTAGGTCGTAGAACCCATGAAAATTTCAAGGCCTCACAGGCTGCCTTTTCAGAACTCAACAACAAGGTCCAGGAAGCTGTTTCAGGTATCAAAGTCACCAAATCCTTTGGCTACCAAGAACAAGAAACAGCTGCTTTTCAGGAAGTCAACCAAGCCGCCTTCTTGCAGAATATCAAAACCATGCGTTACGATGCCCTGTTCAACCCTGCCGTCCTCTTCTTCATTGGCCTGTCCTACCTACTGACCCTTCTGGTCGGCTCTCACTTCATCTCGCAAGGTCAGGTCAGTCTGGGCCAACTAGTAACCTTCATGACCTATTTAGATCTCCTCGTCTGGCCTCTTATGGCGATTGGTTTTTTGGTCAATATTAGCCAGCGTGGTGATGTGTCTTACAATCGCATCCAGACCCTTCTCAGCATTTCTTCAGAAGTCGTTGAAATAGACCAACCGCTGCCTGCACCGAGCAATGGAGAGCTTGTCTATGAGATTAGCGAATTTGCCTATGATAACATACCAGTCCTCCAAGACATCCAGTTTCACATCAAAAAAGGGCAGACAATTGGCCTTGTGGGGCCAACAGGCTCTGGGAAGACAAGCCTGCTCAAGCTCCTCATGCGAGAATACGATGTGATAAATGGACAGATCTTGCTCAATCAGGAAAACATCAAGAACTACAAGCTAGCTGACCTGCGACAGTTGATTGGCTACGTTCCCCAGGACCAGTTCCTTTTTGCGACCAGCGTGGCTGAAAACATTCGCTTTGGCAATCCAGATCTGCCTCTAGAACAGGTGGAAGAGGCTGTCAAAGCTGTCCATGTCTATGAGGATATCCAGGATATGCCGGATCGCTTTGACACCATGGTTGGCGAGAAGGGGATTTCCCTTTCTGGCGGACAAAAGCAACGCTTGGCCATGGCCCGTGCTATGATTCTCAATCCAGATATTCTACTCCTGGACGATTCGCTCTCAGCAGTGGACGCCAAGACAGAGCACGCTATTCTTGAAACCATTAAGCAAGAACGACTGGGTAAGACAACCATTATCACCGCCCACCGTCTGTCAGCCATTGTCCATGCGGATTTGATTTTGGTCCTGGAAGATGGGAAAATCGTAGAACGAGGTCGTCACCAAGACCTACTGGATGAAAAAGGCTGGTACTACGATACCTATATGATGCAGCAGTTAGAAAGTGAGGAAAGCGATCGTGACTAAGAACAAGCAAACCAGTGTTTTTTGGCGACTCCTGTCCTATCTTAAATCCTATCGACTGCTGACAATCCTTGCCCTCAGCTTTTTGTTGCTGACCACTCTTGTTCGCAGTCTAATTCCCCTTCTGGCTTCTTACTTTATAGACCACTATATTTCCTCGATTTCTGAGACTGCTGTGGCTATTCTAGCAGCCTACTTCGCCCTCTATCTGCTTCAAATGCTACTCCAGTATTTTGGAAATCTCTGGTTTGCTAAGGTTTCCTATAGCATTGTCAGGGATATTCGACAGGATGCTTTTGGGAGAATGGAAAAGCTGGGAATGGCTTACTTTGACCAGACTCCGAGCGGTTCCATTGTCTCGCGAATCACCAATGATACGGAGAGCATTTCAGAGATGTTTTCAGGGATTTTATCCAGTTTTATCTCCGCTCTCTTTATTATCTTCACCACGCTTTCGACCATGTTTGCTCTGGATTGGAAATTGACCTGTCTGATCATCCTCTTTCTTCCCTTGATTTTCGTCTTGGTTAATCAATACAGAAAACGCTCTGCTCCCATTGTGGCCAAGACCAGAAGTCTGTTGAGTGCCATTAACAGCAAACTGGCAGAGAGCATTGAGGGAATTCGGATTATCCAGGCTTTTTCTCAGGAGGACCGCTTAAAAGCAGAGTTTGAGGCTATCAACCAGGAACATCTGGACTATGCCAGTCATTCTATGGCCTTGGACAGTCTCTTTCTCCGACCTGCCCTGTCACTTGTTAAGATTTTGGCCTATGCCCTACTCATGACCTATTTTGGTTTGGACTGGTCACAGGCTGGCATTTCTGCTGGTCTTATCTATGCTTTCATCCAGTATGTCAATCGTCTTTTCGATCCCTTGCTGGATGTCACGCAGCATTTTTCCACCCTTCAAACCTCTATGGTATCTGCCGGACGGGTCTTTACGCTTATGGACCAGACTATCGAGGAGCCACTGCAGCTTGACCGAGGGGCCAAGATTGACAAGGGGCATATTGTCTTTGAGGATGTTTGCTTTTCCTATGACGGCAAGCGGCAAATTCTGGACAAGGTTTCCTTTGAAGTGAGACAGGGGCAAACCATTGCCTTTGTAGGTGCTACAGGGTCGGGCAAGTCCTCTATCATCAATGTCTTTATGCGTTTCTATGAGTTCCAATCTGGACGGATTTTGATTGACGGTCAGGATATTCGTAGCTTTTCGCAAGAAGAATTGCGGTCCGCGATTGGCCTAGTCCTGCAGGATCCCTTTCTATTTCATGGAACCATTGCATCCAATATTCAGATGTATCAGAATATTTCCCGAGAGGAGATTGAAGAAGCGGCTCGATTTGTGGATGCTGCTCCCTTTATTGAGAAACTTCCTGAGAAATATGACCACCTGGTCACCGAGCGGGGCACCGCCTTTTCGACAGGTCAACGGCAACTGCTGGCCTTTGCACGCACCATGGCCAGTCAGCCTAAGATTCTCATTTTAGACGAGGCTACCGCCAATATCGATTCGGAGACGGAGCAGACGGTCCAGACTTCTCTTGAAAAAATGCGAAAAGGGCGGACAACCATTGCGATCGCCCACCGCCTATCGACCATTCAGGATGCCGACTGTATCTATGTCTTGGATAAGGGAAAGATCATCGAGTCAGGCAATCACGAAGAACTCCTAGCCCTCAAGGGGCACTACCACCGCATGTACCAATTACAAGCAGGGCAGTTAGCAGCGACCTAAACACCACTCCATTACAAAAGCCAAGTTCACAAAGAACTCGGCTTTTTTCTTATTTACATTTTCAGAGTCTCTGTTGATTGAAGACTCCTTCCTATTGCAATCCCTGCACTTTCTTGTAGTCTGTCACAGTCATGCCTGTCCAGTTTATTTCAACCCTCGTGACCGACGGGCATAGGCTTTCCAGTCAATCCCACGCGCCTCGCACCAGTTTTGTACATTGGGAGCTAAGACCACATCTTTCTTGCGAAGTTCCGCAATATTCTTAGCACCCAACATGGTCATGATCTCAGCAATCTGCCATTGATAGGTCTTAATAGCTTGCAAGCCGTCGTCAAAACGATGCCCTTTTCCATCCTTGACATATTGAAGGAAATGATTGGACATACCAACAAGGTCTGCACCGAGGGCCAATGATTTAACAATATCTAGCGGTGTTTTAATACCACCAGATGCAATCAGGCTTGGACGTATATCCTCAGAAATAGACATAGCTTCCACCAAGGACGTTACGGTTGACTGACCCCACCCCTCTAAATAAGCATAGTCATTGAAGGTCCGACGGGCATTTTCAATCTTGGCAAAGTCCGTTCCCCCAGTACCAGACACATCGATGGTCTTGACGCCGACAGAAGCCAGCTGGGCGACAGTTTCACGGCTCATACCAAAACCAACTTCCTTGACGATGACAGGTACTTCCATCTCACGTACAAGGGTTTCAATATTTTTCAACCACATAGTAAAGTCACGGTCTCCCTCAGGCATGACAATCTCCTGGGGGGCATTGACATGGATCTGAATGGCATTAGCTTCCAACAAATCCACCGCCCGCTTGGCATTCTCCACACTATGATGGGCACCTAGGTTGGCAAAGATAATCCCGTAAGGATTTTCCCGACGCATCACGGAGAAGGTTTCCGCAACAGACGGATCTTTAATCGCCGCACTGACCGAACCTGAAGCCAGAGCAATATTCCCAAAATGCCCCATAATTCCCAAGAGACGATTGATTTCCCGCGTCTTCTTGCTTCCACCGGTCATGGCATTGATGAAGAAAGGAAAGGAAAAGTCCAAACCAGCTACACTGGTCGAAATATCCACTTCATCCACCTTGGTCTGAGGCAGGGAATGATGGACAAACAAGGTCTCCGTAAAGTCCTTGGCCGGCGTGGCACTATATTGCTGGTTGGCCAAGCCAACATGTTGATCCTTGCGGTCTAAACCAAATTCTCCTAGATAAAACATAGGGTTCTCCTTATTCTTTACTTGTGATCTTTAGTTGGAGTGGTAAAATGCCGGCTTGTTGCCAAGCCTTCTCAATCGCTACTTTTTGTTCCGTACTGTCTACCAAGCAAATGCCGCAGTCACCACCACCTGCACCAGATGACTTGGCCACCGCTCCATAAGTCTGGGCCAGGTCACAGAGTTGGCTCAGTTGAGGCGTTTCAATGACCAAGCCCATTCCTCTCGCAAAGTCTTGTAAGAGCCTGCGATTCTGAGCAATGGCCTGTCTAGCAACTGTTCGATTGCCTGTTTGACAAGCTACTATCAACTGCTCTACACAGGTCTTAGAGTCGGCTAGAAACCGGCTATGAATTTGCTCTTTTTCTGCCTGACTTTTTTGGCTTTCCATCTGGGAAACTAGACTGTCCGTCGAAGCCGCCGATCCTGTCCATCCCACCAAGAGGTCTAAGCCTTCAGGTAACTGGATAGGGCTGATAGACAAACCTTGCCAATCACTTTCCACCAGTTCCAGCAGGGACAGCTCTGCCATTTTCCCTAAAAGCCAAGAACGGTCCAGGGAATGATAGGCGATCAAGCCACCAAAACTGGAAGCCGCCAAATCTCCGAAGGAACCTGTCATGCCTAGCTTGGTCTGGGCCAAGGCTGCCAGCTTGTAGGTCAGGAGGGCATCTGGTCGGTGACCGTAGTAGGTCAACAGAGCCTTGACCGTCGCAACCGTTACAGCACCAGAGGAACCCAGACCGTACTTGGCACCAGAAGCCTGGTCATCCAGGTCGGACTGGACAGATAGGCTATAGGTTCCATGACAAGCATAGCCCTTGGCTGTCAGATAGGCTTCGGTCACCTGCATGGCTGATTTAATCAGAGCATAGGGATGGTCATCTTGGATGAAAATCTCGTTTCCCTTACGCTCCCAGGTCAGATAAAGATCTGCATTTTGACTGGAATGAAGACTGCCTTGGTCACTTGTTTCAATGGTGACGGTCAGGTACTGGTCAAGGGCTGCAATCACCGCAGGATAGCCTGCCTCGACGACTGCATATTCTCCTGCTAGAAAGAGTTTTCCTGGTATCTTTACTTGCACTTTCATGCTAGATTCCCTTTTCAAATGCTGCTTGTGAGGTCTGCCACTCGTCTTCACTGAGGACGTAGGCAGCAGGACCAGGCTTGCTGGTGATGATTTTCTCTCTTGGGAAAACTTTGGCCAATTCAGCTACTAGCTCATCCATTTGACTTGCTCGGCAGAGGACCTTGACATTTGGTCCTGCATCCATGGTCATGTAGGCTGATAAGCCAGTTGCTTCACGAACCTGACGGACTGCTTCTTGAGCCACTAGGCTATCAGCTGACCAGTAGGTAAAGGGTGGATTGGCAGAGAGCGTTGTTGCGTGCATCTTCATGCCATTGTGTTCTGTGATTTGACCAAGTTTTTCAAAATCACGGTTGGCAATGGCTGCCTTGATGTCCACCAAGTCTTGCTTAGCGGTTTCTACCCAGGCTGTGTAAAATGGTGAGGTGGCAACTGTGTGGTCCATTCCCTCTCGACTGGCAATCTTTTTCGGTCCGGTATTGACCGCCAAGACGACCATGCCGATATCCCAATCCGCATCATCAATGGGGTGAGCCAAAGAATCTTCCGAACCTGTTCCCATGTCCCACTCAACAAAGCCACCGAATAGGCTACGGGTACTAGAACCTGATCCCCTACGGGCTAAGGTTGATAGGGTGGCTGGTGACAAATCTAAATCCAGGGCTGTTGCGGTTGCAAGTGCAAGGGCTGCGAAGGCTGATGCTGAGCTGGCCAAACCAGCCGCAGTCGGAACAAAATTTAGACTTTCTACTCGGGCAAATACCCTTTCACCTATATATTCGCAAAACAAATCCAAAAATCGAGAAATTTTTAAAATTTCTTTTTCTTTTTGTAAAATCCCATTGAGATAGAACTCATCAGCAGTTAATTCTGGGTCAAAAACAACCTTGGTATCCGTATAAAATGCGTCAAGGGTCAGGGATAGACTGGAATTCATAGGTAGGAATAATTCCTTATCGCGTTTTCCCCAGTATTTAATCAAAGCAATATTGGTATGGGCACGGGCTATGCCTATTTGTTTAGTCATTGGTTTCTCCTAAGTATTGTATCCAGGTTTGGCGGGCACCTGCCTGGGAAAGGATGTGTGCAAGATTTTGGGCATCCTGGGCTGTTTTGGCTAGGGCAATCATGCAACCGCCTCGTCCGCCACCGGTTAATTTGGCTCCGAGGGCTCCACTTTCTTGGGCAAGGCTGACTAGCTTATCCAGGCTGGGATCAGACACACCTATTTTTTGCAGGAGGGCATGAGCTTGGTTCATTCTGCTGCCTAGAAGCTCTGCCTGGTCTGTGGCTAAATCTTCCTTGGCCTGTCGGGTCAAGTTACCCAGTTCTTCTACTAGCTTGACGGCCTCTGGCTTTTTCTCCAACAAATCCGCCACGTCTGAAATGGCTTCTAAGGTGTTTCCCGTCACACCAGTGTCAGCCACCACCAAATAAGCGTGGAGTTTAAGCTCCAGGGGTTGAATAGGCTGTTGCTTGATAAAAAAGACGGGGGACTTGCCGCTGGTGGTCGCCGCATCGATGCCTGATGGATTGCCGTGAGCAATTTTTTCCGAAGACTGGACGATATCCCAGAGTTCGCTGTCGGTCAGTTCTTTTTTATAGTAGGCAAAGAGGGCGCGTGCTACTGCAACTGCCACGGCTGCACTGGAGCCCATGCCGCGCTCGGCAGGAATGGTGGAGCTGATTTCGATGTGAATAGCCGGATCTGTCGGCGCGCCGATACGGTAGAGGGAAAAGCGAATGGCATGCTTGAGGCTTTCCCAGATTTTTGGCATCTTGTGAACCAAGCCTTCGTAAAAGTCACAGGCCACACTCAAAGCCTGACCCTGCTCCCTTACCTGAGCGGTAATTTCAACAGCAGAAAAAGGCATAGCAATTGCTGGCTGACCATAGACAACCGCATGCTCGCCCATCAAAATGATTTTTCCATTTGCTCTTCCTACTACTGACATACTTTTCTCCTTATACAATCACTACTATTATACCACTTTTACATAAGAATAATACACACGAAAACAGCCGACCGCAGTCGACTGTTTTCTAGGAGATTATATGAAAAAGAAAGTTGTTTGCTATTTCTAGCTTGATGATAGTATACATCCACAAACTTAAGCCAAACTGAAAGTTTTCTTAGATATTCCTTAATCAGTTTTAACTTTTCCTACTCTCTTATATTGAACATACAAAATTCCTGCACGAAAGGCATTGTCTACTATGGTTGCTATCCAAATGGCCTGTAAACCTAGATGAAAGACCCTGACAAGTAGATAGGCAAGTCCTATTCGGACTATCCACATACCTAGACTGGTCGCATAAAATGGTAGCTTGGCATTCCCCAAACCTTGCCAAAGAGCTGTCATAATAAGAGTGCCAGCTGTAAAGGGAACTCCCAACATGGAATAGAGCAAAACTGTCTGGCTGGCCTGAACAACCTGTGGTTCTTTTGAATACAAACTGATCAAATGTGGACCAGATAAATAGGTTGTAGCAGCTACCAGTAACATAAATAAGAGAGAGAGGAAAAAACTTCTTTTAAATATATCCTCAACCTCCGCCTGCTCCTGTCTATGCTTGGCTGTCAAGATAATAGTTGCCGTTGCGATTCCCATGGCCGGCATATAGTTAAACTGAGTGAGTGTTTCACCGATGGCATTACCAGCCACAACCGCTGTACCTAAACCAGTAATCAAAGCAACAACCACCACATCCCCAGCTCGCATCATCAAACGTTCTCCGGTTGTTGGTAGGGCAAGACGAATGAGTTCTAAATCCCAAGACCAGGTCCATCTTTCAAATGGAATTGCTAGTTTTGCCCAAAGCAATAAACAACCTATCAATCGCGACAAAACAGTTCCGAGAGCAACTCCTGCCACGCCAGCATGGAGCACAAAAACAGCAAAGGCTGAAAAAAGAACATTCAACATATTGGACAGGAGACTGATGTACATAGGAAAACGAGGTTGTCCTATAGCCCTTAACATGGCCCCAAAACTCATCATCAAACTGAGAAAGAGAATGCCGCCACCAACCAAGATGAGATAAAGACCACCTACCTTAGCAACAGCAGCTTCAGCTCCCAAGCTTGACAGCAAGAACGGACCTGCCAAAACTGCAACTGCCCCTAAAACCAAGCTGACAAATAGGCTCACTTTTAGACTTTCACTAGCAAGGTAGCCCACCTTCTCAGTATTCCCCTGTCCCAACATCTGAGCCATCCGTGAAGAAATAGCTGCCGCAAGCGCAATAAATATAGCCTGATAAACTGCCAAGATATTATTGGCCAGAGACACTCCAGAAAGTGCTACAAGACCGATACTAGCCACTAAGTAAGAATCTACCATCCCCATCAACATTTGGAGAATATTTTCAGCCATAGCAGGCAAAGCAATCCTTAGTAATTCTTTTGTATGCTTGTTCATAATCCCTTTTTCAATTGTTTACTATCGATGATCTTATCACAGACCGTCGCCAAGAGCTCCTCATCATGCGAGATAAGAAGGACCAGTTTCTTTTCTTTTTTTAACAAGGCCAGTACCCTAGCTAGTTCCTTCATCTGAGCCAGATCCAATCCGCTAGAAGGCTCGTCAAAGATGAGGATATCCTTATCCGCCAATAAGCTGGCTACTATCATCACACGTTGCTGCTCACCGCCTGACAAGCTGACTGGGTGTCTGTCCAGCAAATCCTCCAAGCGAAAACGGCTGATTAGCTCTTCATCAAGCAGCTTGTCTTTCTGCCCAAGAGTCAATTCTCTGCGGACTTTTTCCGCAAAGAGTTGCAGGTGAACATCCTGCATGACAAAGGCTGTTTTTTCCAAACGCTTGCGGGCTGTTAGTTCTTTCCCCTGCCAAGAAATGTTGGCCTTCTTATCTTTTGCCAGTCCCACCAGATAGTTGGCCAGACTGGTTTTGCCAGAGCCGTTTGGGCCAACTAGACCCACTACCTGACCTGGTGCCAGACAGAGCTGCTCTACCTGATAGAGAAATTTACCAGCTGGGCTGACAGATAAGTTAGAAACAGACAAACCTTCCTGGTCAGACACAAACTGACTGGCCTGCTCTGCTATTGCCTCCCGATAAGGCGCCGCATCGTAGCACCGCAAGCCCATGTCCTGACGGCACTCCTCTGTCCGATGGAGAAAGTCGCTGGCTGGATAATCCGCCATCAGCTGCCCCTCCTGGAAGTAGAGGTAGCGGTCTGCCAAATCGCTCAGATAGGCCAAGAGGTGCTCGGCGATGATAATGGTCTTGCCTTCTTTTTTCAGTTTATGCAGGGCTTCTCGGACCTTGTGGACAGCCTCCTGGTCCAGATTGGCCGTTGGCTCGTCCAAGAGTAAGATGGGACTGCCCTGCATGGTCGCCGTTGCTAGAGCAATCAACTGCTTCTGACCACCTGACAGCTGAAAAATTGGCTTGTCATAGAAATCTTCCAGTTGAAAGAGACTATTGACCTCCTGCAAACGAGCTGCAATCTCTTCCGTAGAAAGCCCCTGATTTTCACAGGGAAAGACCAGCTCATGCAGGACTTGGGTATGGAAAAACTGGGTGGCTGGATTTTGAAAGACAGAGGCAACTTGATAGGACAGGTCCTCCACGCAGGCTTGTCTGATGTCCTGCTCCCCAATCTGTACCTGTCCTTGAACCTGGGCAGGATAATATTCTGGAATCAGACCATTGAGTAACTTGAGCAGGCTAGACTTACCAGAACCGCTGGGACCGCAAAGGACCACGCACTGCCCAGCTGGAATGGTCAAGTCCGCAATCTGCAAAGCTGTCTTATCCCCACCTGCATAAGTCACTTGGAGATGTTTTATCGTGATAGCCGTGTCCATAGAAGAAAAATTAGACAACATAGGCAGAGACTCCAATCTAACCAAGTCCAACGCGACTTGACAAATTCACTGGGACGACCGCTAATGGCAATCCCCTTGGTCAAAGTTGCCACCGTCAAATCCTGGGCGGTTGCCAAGAGAGAAAGCATAAGGGGGACTAAAAAGTATTCCAGATAGCGTAGCGGTTGGACAAACATAGCCCATCTGCTGAGAAATATTCCTCTGACCTTCAAGGAAACCTGGATATGTCTGGCGTCCGACTTAATGGCTGGTAAAAAGCGAAACATGACGCCCAAGGTCAAAAGGAAGGTTTCAGGCAACCGCCATTTCCGCAGGCCATGAATAAGGTCATAGCTGCTGGTGGTCATAAGAAGCAAATGCCCTGCCAGAAGCGGTGGCCAAATATATCCTATCACAACAAACAAGTATGTCAACCAAGCTGGAAAGATTGACCAATAAGATAGCCCTAAAAAGAATCCGTAGCCAAGAAGTCCGACAACCGTCATCCTAGGCTTGCCAGAAAACCAGAAAAGCAGGCTCAGTCCAGAGACCAAGACTGCATTTTCCAGTCCGCTCAGCCGCATCCCATAGGTAAAACTGGTGAAGACGACCAAGAGAATCTTACTGCGTGCATCAAGTTTCATCCGACCAAACCTGAACGGTCAAAGTAGCGTTTGACCATATATTGTCCAAAGAGGCCGCTCAGACTAGCTGCCAGGATAATGGTAAAGGATAACCAGAGGACATTGGCAGGTGTAAAGTCCAGCATGACACGGGCCACATACTCTGCTGATTTACCACGGGCCAATAGACTAGCTTCATAGGCATCTCGCATGAACCACATGAGCAGAATCGGTCCTAAATTTCCAAAGGAGAATACAATATAACTAAGAAGATTGACCCATTTTTGTTTATAGTGACCAGCTTTTGCGATCAGTTCAGCTAGTAAGCCAAAGGTCAAGCTTGGCAGAAAGGCAGCTGTCATATAGCCAGATAGAAAGAAGAAGCAGGCCATGACCGCACCGACTAGACTAATAGAACCCGGCTTCCCAACCTTGGCAATCAAGAGCATATAGACTGGACCAGCTAAAAGAGCTGCTCCAGCTGGTGCATACATCATATTACCCGACCGATCAAAAGCCAAGCTCAATAAGGTTCCTAGACCAACACAAACAAAGTAGAGGGCAGCAAAAGCCCCTGTTACCATCAGATCTTTTACTTGTAATTTCTTCATTTATTTTTCCTTTACTAATTGCCCGGCTTCCAAACGGAAAATGGTATCCGCACAGGCCATGGTCGAGCTTCTATGAGAAATCAAGAAGACCATGCCCTGACAATGTTCCTTAACCAGTTGGATAAAGCGGGCTTCATTGAGCGAATCTAGGTTACTAGTTGGCTCATCAAAGATATAGCAGTCCGCGTTTTTGAGCAAGGCCCGCATAAGTTCCAAGCGTTGCCCCTCTCCTGCTGAAAAATCACTGGCCTCCACAAGCGTATCCAAGCCCTGCGGTGCTGCTAGAATCCGTTCTTTCATGTGGCATTTTTCTGCCAAGTCCATGATGGTTTCATCCGACACATCCGTACGACCCAAGACAAGATTTTCCCGAATGGTCTGGCGGAAGATTTGCGGCACCTGTGGTACATAGGCAAAAGAGCCTTGCAAATGCGCCTTATCAACCTGCCAACTATCCAAGCCAGACAGGCGGATTTGGCCTTGCTGCCAATCATACCACCGCATGATCAATTTCATCAAGGTGGATTTTCCTGCACCGGACTCACCGACTAAGCCAATAATACCACCCTGTTCAAACTGAACAGACAGGTTACGGTAAAGCCCTGTTTCTCGGTCATCATAGTCAAAGTCCAGTTGCTCAATAACAATATCTTTCACGCTGACCTCGACCAAGTCACCTGTTCGCTCTGCTTCTTTTTCATCCAAAAGGGCATAGATATTGCGACCAGCATTCATAGCCCGCTTGAAACCAAGCGGCAGACGGCTGAGCTCCAAGAAGGGAGCAAAGGAGCTGGTAAAGGAAACTAGCAGGGCTACTCCTGTCGCTAAGCCCATGTTTTGACTGCCCACCAAGTCAAAGGTCAGCCAGGCAAAGCCCATGATCGACAAACCAACCACCAAAAAAGAAACAGCATACTGCATGAAGTTAGTTTGAGCGACCTTACGCTCCTGACCATTGACCACTTGACTTTTCTGCGTCAGATTGGCAAAACGAGCATCTGTCTGCTGGAACTGCATCAGGTCCTTCATACTCTTGAGGCTTTCAATAAAATAGGACACATAACCCTTGCGACTGGCATTTTGTTCCTTGAGCAAGGGCTGCAGCTGCTTGGCAAACTGATTTGGAATGGCAATCGCCAACAGGGCATAGGTCACAAAAGCTAGAAGAGCTAACCCCCAACTAGATAGACCAAAATAGACTGTCAAACCAAGTGCCAACAGAATCCCTGTACAAATAGGTGCAATGGTATGGGCAAAGAAAACCTCCAAGGCCTCGATATCCTCCCCAATCATCTTAAGCAGGCTACCACTGTCCTGCCGATCCAATTTCCCAGGAGCCAAGGCCCGCAATTTTGCGAAAATCAAACGACGATAGGCTGCCAGGGTATGAAAGGCCACATAGTGACCAAAGTAATGCTCACCATAGCGGAAGGCACCACGTAAAAGAGCTAAGAGAATGAGGATTCCCAAGGTCCATAGCGGAGCAGGATTGCCAGTAAGGGCATCAAAAGCCAGATACACCAAGATGACTGGAATAGCAATGGTCACCACCTGTCCCGAGACCGCAAAGCAGACTGCCACCGCAATCCGTGGCAAGAGGTGCTTCATGGACTGCAAGAGTCTCGGAATCAGCACACTTGTTGGCATTTCTTTCTTATCCATAAACGGCTTCCTCCAATTCTCTTTGTTGATCAACCAGCTGACCATAAGCCAAGCTAGTCTGATAAAGCGTGGCATGATTGCCTGTCACAGCTCCCTCCTCAGACAAGAAGAGAATATCATCTGCCTGCTCCACCTGTTTCATCTTATGGGTAATGATGATGACAATCGCATCCTTGGCCACCAAGTTAATGAGGTCATAAATCAAACCTTCATTGTCCTGATCGACGCTGGACGTCACCTCGTCAAAGATATAAAGGGAGCGTTTTGCTAAGACCGCACGGGCACAGATGACCTGCTGGCGTTGACCAGGCGACAAGAAAGCACCATCATCACCAACAATCGTATCCAAACCATCTGGCAGATTCTTGACAAATTGCAAGACCCCATGCTGATCTGCCCAAGCCAAGATATCCTCCTTGGACCAATCAACCGCCATCCGCAAGTTATCATAGATAGACTGGTTGAGTAGGGTTGACTGACCCGATACATAGAGGACCTGCTCATTCAGAGATAACTGACTAACACCTGAAATCTCCTGCTCACCCAAGTAAATAGCTCCCTTATCCGCCCGCAAGCGTCCCAAGAGCAGCTGGGCCAAGGTCGTTTTCCCCTGACCAGACTCGCCCGCCAAGGCATAGAGCTTCCCAGCGGTCATGGTCATGGAAATATCTTTTAAGACTGGCTTTTCTCCGTAGGCAAAGGCCAAATCTTCTAGTTTTAGACTGTCAAATGCAGGCACATGGACAGAATCGATTTCCTGCTCCGCTGTCATGCTGTCCAAGAAACCAAAGATGCGATCCGCCATCTTAGTATTCATCATGACCAAGTGCATACCGTAGCCCTGCTCCCGTATGGGTGCAAAAAACTCCGTCGCAATGAGGACAAAGAAGAGCATACTAAAGAGGGAGAGATTGCCTGCCGCTAGGCTATTGACCGCCACAAAACCAGACAAGCCAATCCCCAGATACATGACCGCATCCATGTAGCCCACCGCTTGCAGCTGAAAGCTGAGCAACTCCATGGTCGCATCGCGGAAGTCCTCAGCCTGCTCTTTGAAGGTCTTCTCATAGGTGGCATCCGCCTGATAGGAATAGAGGGTGTTAAGCCCCTTGAGGTCGTCCAAGAAAAGATTGCCCACATCCATGTAGGAGCCCCAGTAGCGATTCATGATCCGCTTGGACCGCTTCTGCATGGCTATGATGGAAATGGGAATCAGAGGCAGAGCCAAGATGAAAATGACTGCGCCAAGCGGGAAAATCAGCAAGACCAGTAAGAGCACAGTCGCACAGTTAAACTGGGTCCGCAAGGAAGAAGCCATGTAGTAAGAATAGTAAGTATCCAGGCTATCAATCCCTTGTGAAGCGACGTTAAAGACATCCGCCGCCGTTGCTTTGGATTCAAATTGACCATCCTTAGCCAAGAGTGCCTCAAAGAAAGACTGCTTGAGCGAATCTCTTGCAAACTGAGATCCTATTCCTTGTAAGCGTTTGGCAATCAAAGCCACACCATAACCAAAGGCATTGAGACCTAGCAAGATGAGGACAAACTGTACCACATCAACCTGACCACCTTCATAGTAGGTAACAAAGCCCTTAGCAATCAGGTAGAAGGAAAAAAACCGCATCAAAAATTGCACCCAGGATAGAAAGGCTGCCAAATAGACCAGCTTCATCTTGGGTTTAATCCGCTCTTTCAGCCGCTTCAAGAGGGCTTTTTTCTTTTCTCTGGAAATTTTCTCCTGTTCTTGTGCCATAGTTCACCTCTCTCAAACATATTCCCATATAGTATATCATTCTTTGAATTGTCTGTAAATTTTAATTTAAACATTGCAAAGAAAACAAACTGCTCAGCTGAACAGTTTGTTAGCAATCATTTATAGATTAAACGCCCAAATAGCGCTCTACTTCAGCCTGCATATCGGCAGCTGCAACAACGGCAGTGTGGCGGACAGGTGCGGTTTCCAAGCCATCCACAGCTGGTGGCAGGGCTACACCTGAAATTTCATGCAGTTTAGCTAGGGCTTCAAAGTCAGACAAGCCTGACTGGCCTGTCACAGCCTCAACCGCAACCACTGGGAACTTGTACGGACTAGCAGTTGACGCAATCACTGTAGGAGTCTGATCTCCTGTTTGCTCCACATACTGTTTATAGACAGCTGAGGCAACAGCCGTATGTGGATCTTCAATGTAGTCTGACTCGTCATAGACACGCTTGATTTCCGCAGCGGTTTCTTCTTCTGTCGCAAAGGCGGCAGCAAAGAGAGAGAGGATATCCGCGTCAGCCCCTTGAATGTCATACTGACCAGCTGTGTTCAAGGCTTCCATCAGCTCCGCTGTTTTTGCAGCGTCATTGCCAAAGAGATGGAAAATCAAGCGTTCCAAGTTAGAAGACACCAAGATGTCCATGGACGGACTGGTGGTCACTTGGAAGGTACGGTTCTTGTCGTAAACGCCTGTCGAGAAGAAGTCGGTTAGGACATTGTTATCGTTGGACGCACAGATGAGCTTGCCAACTGGCAGACCAATCTGCTTAGCGTAGTAAGCCGCCAAGATGTTTCCAAAATTTCCTGTTGGAACGGTGAAGTTGACCTTGTCGCCCGCCGCAATCTCTCCAGCTTTGACCAGCTGAGCGTAGGCATAGACATAGTAAACAATCTGTGGCACCAAGCGGCCGATGTTCATGGAGTTAGCAGATGAAAACTGAAGTTTCTTAGCCGCCAACTTGGCACGAAGAACCTCATCGTTGAACATATGTTTGACATTGGTCTGAGCGTCGTCGAAGTTACCGTCAATAGCCACCACATGCGTATTAGCCCCTGTCTGCGTGGTCATCTGCAATTCCTGAACCTTAGACACACCGTCACGTGGATAGAAGACGATGATTTGCGTGCCAGGAACGTCCGCAAAACCAGCCATAGCCGCCTTGCCTGTATCGCCTGAAGTCGCGGTCAAGATGACAATCTCATTTTCCAAACCATGCTTTTTAGCCGCAGTCGTCATCAAGTAAGGCAGGATGGACAGAGCCATATCCTTAAAGGCAATGGTCGAGCCACGGAAGAGTTCCAAGTTGTACTGACCTTTTAGCTTAACTACTGGGGCAATAACTGGCGTGTCAAACTTGCTGTCGTAGGCATTGTTGATACAGTAGTCCAGCTCGTCTGCCGTGAAATCATCCAAGAAAGCTGACAAAATCAATTTGGCAACTTCTTGATAAGAAGCATCTTTAAGAACAGAAAAATCCAAATCTACAGCTGGAATGGAAATCGGTGTAAACAAGCCACCGTCGGTCGCCAAGCCCTGCAAAATGGCCTGACTAGCAGATACAGTATTCTTAGCATCGCGTGTTGATTGATAAACTAGTGTCATGGTATCCCTCATAAAAAATCTATTTTTTCTATTCTACCATAAATTGACAGAAAATTGGGAAGATATGATGGAAAATAAAGACTTTATCAGTAGTTTCCATACGATATTACTCTGTATTGCGTTCAAGTCCGTCCATTCAAATAAAAATACCAGCCACCTAAATGGTAGTCTGGTATAATTGAAAGTTTGGAGGCAATTTACCTGTAAATCATATGCTGGCCAACTGACCTAGGCACGACTTTTCTATACAAGCCTAAACTTGTTACCGAACTATTTCTAGTCCTAAGTCTTTCTAGGCAGATTGACGAAGGTAGAACTAAAGTTCACCGAGGAAATCTAACGACGAAAGACGACGGAATAGGATTATTTCAAACGACCTGGACGTTCTTTGTAGCCATAATACGCATCCTCAATGATTTCTTGCATATGGTCAACCATTGCAAGACGTGGGTTAGCAGGTGTACATTGGTCTTCGTAGGCAAGAAGAGCCAATTCACGAGAGTGTTCTTTGAGTTCTTTCTCGTCCACACCTTGCGCTTTCAAGTTCATTTGGATACCGATACGCTCACCGAGGTCATAAACAGCTTGTGCGTATGAAGCGACACCTTCCTCTGGTGTTGAAGCTGGAAGTCCTAGCATTTTCGCGATGTCTTGGTATTTCTCATCTGCTTTGTAGTAGTTGTACTTAGGCCATGTAGCTGTCTTAGCTGGACGAGTACCGTTGTAGCGGATAACGTATGGAAGCAAGATAGCATTTGTACGACCGTGAACTGTGTGGAAACGTCCACCAATCTTGTGGGCCATTGAGTGTGAAATACCCAAGAAGGCGTTGGCAAAGGCCATACCTGCAATAGTTGAAGCATTATGCATTTTCTCACGTGAGTGGAAGTCAGCATTCTTCACTGAGCTTTCAAGGTTTTCAAAGACAAGTTTAATGGCTTGAAGCGCAAGACCGTCTGTGAAGTCGTTGGCTACTGTTGATACGTATGCTTCTGTTGCGTGGGTCAATACGTCCATACCAGTATCAGCAGTAACATGGGCAGGTACTGTCAAAACAAGCGCTGGGTCAACGATTGCCACAGTTGGTGTCAATGAGTAGTCAGCAATTGGGTACTTGCGGTTGTTTGCCTTATCAGAGATTACAGCAAATGGAGTGACTTCTGAACCTGTACCAGATGTTGTTGGAATCGCGATAAACTTAGATTTCTTACCAAGTTCTGGGAACTTGAAGGCACGTTTACGGATATCCATGAATTTTTGAACAAGGTCTTTGAAGTCAACTGTTGGTTGCTCATAGAAGAGCCACATAACTTTGGCAGCATCCATTGGTGAACCACCACCGAGAGCGATGATTGTATCTGGTTTGAAGGTACGCATCAATTCTGTACCCTTGTAAACTGTTGTGATGTCTGGATCTGGTTCAACGTCTGAGAAGATTTGGTAAACCACTTTATTACGACGAAGATCCAATTGTTCAATAATACGATCTAAGAAACCAAGTTCTACCATGGCATGGTCCGTAACGATCATCACACGTTCAACGTCACGACATTTTTGGAGGTATTGGATAGAATCACGTTCGAAGTATGTTTTAGAAGGAACTTTAAACCATTGCATATTATTTCTACGTCTTCCTACTTTCTTGATGTTGAGCAAGTTCATCGCACTTACGTTATCACTGATTGAGTTACGTCCATAAGAACCACAACCAAGTGTCAATGATGGCAAGAAGGCATTGTAAACATCACCGATACCACCGAAAGTAGATGGAGAGTTCCAGATAACACGAATCGCACGTACGATTGTACCAAATTCTTTGGCCAATTCCGCATCTTCTGTATGGATAGCTGCTGAGTGACCTAGACCATGGAATTCAACCATTTGACGAGCTGCTTCCAGACCTTCTTCACGGCCTTCAACTTTCAAGACCGCAATAACTGGTGACAATTTCTCACGAGTCAATGGTTCTTTTTCACCGATTTCAGCAACTTCAGCTGCCAAGATGTTAGTCCCTTCTGGAACTGAGAAACCAGCTTGTTCAGCAATCCATGCAGCTGGACGACCTACGATGTCCGCATTCAATTTGCCTTCTGCACAGTTCTTGCAATTGGCTTTTACACCGAAGCAGTACTCTTCGAGAAGGGCTTTTTCTTTCTTATTAACAAAGTAAGTTTTGTAAGATTTGAATTCAGCTACAAACTCGTCATACACTTCCTTATCAATGATTACTGCTTGCTCTGACGCGCAGACCATACCATTATCAAATGACTTAGACATGACGATATCATGAGCAGCTTGACGGATGTTTGCAGATTTTTCAACATAGGCAGGAACGTTACCGGCACCTACACCAAGAGCTGGTTTACCACAAGAGTAAGCTGCACGCACCATGGCGTTACCACCCGTTGCAAGAATTGTCGCAATACCGTCGTGCTTCATCAATTCAGAAGTTGCTTCCATAGATGGTTTTGTTACCCACTGGATACAGTTTTCTGGAGCACCAGCTGCCACAGCTGCTTCATAGACAACACGCGCTGCGTGAGCTGAAGACTCTTGAGCAGATGGATGGAAGGCAAAGACGATAGGGTTACGTGTTTTCAAAGCAATCAAGGCTTTGAAGATGGCAGTTGACGTTGGGTTAGTCGTTGGCGTGATACCACAGATAACACCAACTGGCTCAGCAATCAAGGTCAAGCCGGTTACATCATCTTCTTCGATGACACCAACTGTTTTTGTATGGCGCATATTGTTAACAACGTGCTCGCAGGCAAACAAGTTTTTAGTTGCCTTGTCTTCGAATACACCACGTTTGGTTTCTTCAAAAGCGTGCATTGCCAATTCACCGTGTTTGTCAAGAGCAGCTACCGAAGCCTTAGCTACAATGTAGTCTACCTCTTCTTGACCAAGTTTGCGGAACTCATCAAGAGCAACCAAACCTTTTTGAACAAGCTCATCAACGTGCTTGCGAGCTTCTGCTAATTTTTCTTCTGGTGATACAACTTTTTTATCAGCCATTGTGTTCCTCCAAATTTTCTTATTAACATTTTGTTAATTTTTTCACAATCTTATTCTACAACTTTTTATTTTATTTGTAAAGAGAATTTGTTATTTTTTTCACATTTTTTCTGTTTTATTTTTGAAAACGCTTTCTTTTTGTTTATCTGGAGTGCATTTCAGAAAACTTTCTGAAATGTATCTGTTAACAGCTTCAAAAATAAACCTAAGACATAAAAATCTAACAACTAACCCCCTTGGTTTCTATTTTAACAGGAAAACGCTTACAAGTAAATGGTTTTTTATGAAAAAATTTCAGTAATTATCTGATTGTTTTCAAAAACAGATACACGCCTCTCTCATCTGATTTACTTGCATTTTCTTGTTTTATGTGATATTATTAACAAGAAAATATCTATATTAACACATCCAAAAAATGTGCTGCAATAAATAGGAGGTCTGCCATGAAAGCAGTTGTCGTTAATCCAGAATCTACTGGTGTTGTCGTTGTTGAAAAAGAACTTCGTCCACTTGAAACTGGCGAAGCTCTGGTTCAGATTGAATATTGTGGTGTCTGCCATACTGACCTACACGTTGCTCAAGGTGATTTTGGCAAGGTCCCTGGCCGTGTTCTTGGGCATGAAGGGATTGGTGTCGTTACTGAAATCGCCCCTGATGTGACCAGCTTGAAGGTCGGCGACCGTGTCAGCGTTGCTTGGTTCTTCCAAGGTTGTGGTACTTGCGAATACTGTACTACTGGCCGTGAAACCCTCTGCCGTACAGTAAAAAATGCAGGCTACTCTGTTGACGGTGGTATGGCTGAGCAATGTATCGTAACAGCTGACTATGCGGTAAAAGTTCCAGAAGGTCTTGATCCAGCTCAAGCAAGTTCTATCACTTGTGCCGGCGTTACTTGTTATAAAGCTATTAAGGAAGCACACCTAGAACCAGGTCAATGGATTGTCATTTACGGTGCAGGTGGACTAGGCAACCTTGCAGTCCAATACGCTAAGAAAGTGTTCAATGCCCACGTTATCGCTGTAGACATCAATAATGACAAATTGGAATTAGCCAAAGAAGTCGGTGCAGATGTCATCATCAATGGTCTTGAAGTGGAAGACGTGCCTGGATATATCAAGGAAGTAACTGGCGGCGGTGCTCACTCAACTGTCGTAACGGCTGTTTCTAAGGTTGCCTTCAATCAGGCTATTGACAGCGTTCGTGCAGGCGGTTATGTGGTTGCAGTCGGGCTCCCATCTGAATACATGGATCTCAGCATTGTCAAGACAGTACTAGATGGTATCAAGGTTGTCGGCTCTCTAGTTGGTACTCGTAAAGACCTAGAAGAAGCCTTCCACTTCGGTGCTATAGGCCTGGTTGTTCCAGTTGTTCAAAAACGCCCTGTAGAAGATGCAGAAGCCGTCTTTGATGAAATGGCTGCCGGCACTATCCAAGGCCGTATGGTACTTGACTTCTGCCACAGTCACTAATTTCTACTCTACTAAAGTTAGAAGCGACTCAATTGTCGCTTCTTTTTTGCTTTTAGAACCAGAAAAAAGTAGCAGCCCTCGCTACTACTTGTCTAATTTTTCTAAAATGCTTGCGAAATCTGTTTTTAAGATTTCCAGGCTTGTTTCAACCTGACTTCTAGTCTGGTTATTTTTTACCACAACCTGTCCGCTTTCCAGCTCGCTTCCACCAAGTGTGATAATGGCCTTGGCTCCAAAGACATCTGCTGACTTAAACTGGGCCTTGAGCTTGCGGTCCAGATAGTCGCGCTCTGCTCGGAAACCTTGTTTGCGGATGGCTTGAACCAACTCAAGCGCTCCGCCATTGGCCTCCTGACCTAAAACTGCGATATAGACATCTAACTGGGTGTCGAGAGGAAGCTCGATGCCTTGCTTTTCAAGGACTAGGATGAGACGCTCAATCCCCATACCAAAGCCAAAAGCTGGTGTTTCCGGACCACCGAAATAGGACACCAAGCCATCATAACGGCCACCGGCACAGATGGTCAAATCGTTGCCACCCACTTCTGTCATAAACTCGAAAATAGTGTGGTTGTAGTAGTCCAGACCGCGTACCATGTTGGTGTCAATGGTGTAAGCAATGCCTAGGCTGTCCAACATGGACTTGACCGCTTCAAAGTGGTTTGTACTTTCTTCATCCAGATAGTCCAGGATAGACGGTGCGTTTTCCACAGCAACCTTGTCTTCTTTTTCTTTTGAGTCCAGAACACGCAGGGGATTTTCTTCTAGACGGCGCTGGCTATCCTTAGATAGCTGGTCCTTGAGTGGCGTCAGGTAGTCAATCAAGGCCTGGCGATAAGCGGCACGGCTCTCTGGATTGCCTAGACTGTTGAGGTGGAGGCGGATGTCTTTAATCCCTAACTCCTCAAAGAAGTGGTAGGCCATAGCAATGGTTTCTACGTCTGTCGCTGGATTATTGGAACCAAAGCACTCCACACCAATCTGGTGGAACTGGCGCAGACGACCAGCTTGCGGGCGCTCGTAACGGAACATGGGACCCATGTAGTAGAACTTAGCTGGTTTTTGTACTTCTGGGGCAAAAAGCTTATTTTCTACATAAGAACGGACAACGGGCGCTGTCCCTTCTGGACGGAGGGTGATATGCCGGTCGCCCTTGTCATAGAAATCGTACATTTCCTTGGTCACAATGTCCGTGGTATCCCCAACTGAGCGACTGATAACCTCGTAATGCTCGAAAATTGGTGTGCGAATCTCAGCGTAATTGTACTGTTTGAAAATGCTGCGGGTAAAGTTTTCCACGTACTGCCACTTGGCTGATTCCTGTGGTAGTAAATCCTGGGTTCCTTTTGGTTTTTGAAGTTTCATGGGCTTTCTCATTTCTCTATATCTTGCCCCTTATTTTATCATATTATGGACATTTTTGGAAATGGCAGAGCAGACAAAAATCCATGTCTCCTGACACGACCATGGTTTTAAAAGTTATTTCTTATCTACAATCTGGAAATTCAAGTCGCTCACTTCTATCTCAACCTCAAGTTTTTCTTCGGAGTTGAGATTGAGGAGGTTTTCTAAAGCCGTTTCAGCAAAAGTCGCGACTTTTTCTTGGCGTTCTGCGTCATTCAAGACTTTCTCACTTGTCTTGTAAATGGCTTCTTGGGATTTTTCATTTAAAAATTCCTGTGCCTTTTGTCCAGAGGTGAAAGCATCCACTGCCTTATCGACAAGACCATTGCTATTATTGCTGATTTTGATTTGTCCATGCTGTTGAGAATCAACTTCGACAAGGACAGGCTTCTTGAATGTCAAGGTGTTGTTTTGAATGTGAACATCTGACTGCTCAATTCCTTCCAAGACAAGTTTGAACTCTGTCTGGACAGGAATATCTACAGACATTTCCCGCCCAACAAAGAGCTTGGTAATGGGCTCTGTCCAGTCTGGCCACTCTTCTAATTTATTGTTTTCAAAGGTCTGGTTGGCAGTGGTTGCTACCTCAGCTCCTGCCACAACTAGCTTGCTTTCCGCTTCAAACTTCTTGATAACAAATTCATACTGAACCTTGTGGGTCCCTTGAAACCAAGCAAAAATACTATTTCTGAACCAGATAATACCTAGACCTAAGACCAGCAATAAGACCAAAAGGCTAGCCAACTTTTTCGCGAAAAACTTCCCAACTGTTTTCATACAGTTCTCCTTCATATTTGAATTATCGGAACTTGTCCTACAACCATTATATATATATATATATATATATTGTCAAGTGTTTTTGGCATTTTTTTGACTATTTTAACAAAGTTAGGTAAATTCTGCTCGCTAGAAGCATTTGAGGCAAAAATTTTAAAAAAAATCTGTCAAGTAACTTTACTTTACAAAAAACTTTTGTTATACTGTTAAAGTTGACGAAAGTCATACGCACTATTTTAGATTTAAAAGGGGCTTGGCCCTGACATTTAATGGAGGAAGAAAGAAATGGCAGTACCTGCACGTCGCACTTCAAAAGCGAAGAAAAACAAACGTCGTACTCACTATAAAGTAGCAGCTCCAACTGTGAAATTTGATGAAACTACTGGAGATTACTCACGTTCTCACCGTGTATCTTTGAAAGGATACTACAAAGGACGTAAAATCGCTAAAGCTGCTTCAGCTGAATAGTAGAAGGGAGATACCATGCGCGTAAATATTACACTTGAACACAAAGAATCTGGTGAGCGTTTGTACCTTACTTCAAAAAACAAACGTAACACTCCAGACCGTCTTCAATTGAAAAAATACTCACCAAAATTGCGTAAGCACGTTATTTTTACTGAGGTAAAATAATTGAATTGAAAAAGCACTTGAAATCAATGATTTCAAGTGCTTTTTTTGATTTTATCAAGCCTTCATGTCTACATTTTTAGATAAAAATCATCCTCATAGACGATCGCTCATAATCTCCACAAAGCGATGGGTAAATTGGGCTGTCATGCCCCAGATATTTTCTGGAAGACCTTCGTAAAAGGGTACAGACCTTTGATGGTGACTAAAGGGATAATCAACACCCCCCCGTAAGCGGTCAAAGGGAAAATCGCAATCCGGCAGGACTTTGGAGGTCAAATCATAATATACCGGACTTGTTTGCAGTAGATAGTCTAACGGAACGGTGAACAGGCGAGCTACTTCTTCATTGGGTTGGAGGGCCTGCCAATCCAGATCCAAACAACCAACATAACAACGAATGGTTGACTGGGCAAAGACCAAGTAATCAATCTCTCCCAGTAATTCCACCTGCTCTGGCTTTATATTCAGCTCTTCTACTGCTTCACGGACTGCTGCTTCCTTAGCACTTTCACCAACCTCAACCCTCCCCCCTGGAAAAGATACCTCTCCTGGCTGGGAAATTCCTTCACTACGGACTTGATAAAGGACCTGCCACTGATTGTCTGACCAGACTAATGGCAACAAGACAGCGTACTCGCTTTTTTGTCCCAAAGGTTGGGGCTGATATTCCTTCAAGATCATTCTACTCTCATCAATCATCTCTCTATTCCTTACTAATTAGTGATGCACACCCACTATCTTAACCAATTTCTACCAATCCTACAAGTATCTTGATCCAAAAAACTGAGAAGTTGCCTTCCCAGTTCGTCATCTTATTTTCCTTTTAGCATGCCCATAATACCACGAGTCACCACGCGCCCAACTTCCCGTCCGACCTGACTCATCAGATTCTTGGTAAAGCGGTCCATCATGGAATCCGTTTTGCGACTGGCTGGTTGGCTGGCTTTTTGAGCCGCCTTAGCCGCTTCTTTCTGGGTCTTTTCTTCTATTTTTGCAGCTTCTTTAGCTTCTTTTTCCGCCTGTTTTTCCGCTTCGGCCTGCTCTGCTTTTTGGATAAGTTCGGCTTCTTTTGCCTCTGTCATGGCTAAAATCTGTTCGTGGGCTGATTCACGGTTAACCGCGTCAGCATATTTTTCCATCAAAGGAGAATTATTGATAACTGACAAGAGGGCACTTGGCTCCACGGTTCCTAGCATACTTTTTGGAGGATAAATGGTCACCCGGTCCGCAAAGCTAGGTGTTCCGTCGGCTTGCAAGGTGGACACAACTGCTTCACCTACTTGCAACTCCTGAATAACCTTGGCCAAGTCCTCACCACCTTCTTGACGGAAGGTTTCAGCAACTGTCGCAACTGTTTTGAGCTCTTTTGGTGTAAAGGCACGAAGACCATGCTGGATACGATTACCCAACTGGGCTGCGATGCTATCAGGAATATCCGTCGGATTCTGCGTTACGAAGAAAACCCCTACACCTTTTGAACGAATCAAACGGACAATCAATTCAATCTTTTCAAGAAGAACTTTTGGTGCATCTTTGAAGAGAACATGGGCCTCATCAAAGAAGAAGACCATCTTAGGCTTGTCCAAATCGCCCACCTCAGGTAGGACTTCATAAAGCTCAGACAAAAGGCTGAGAAGAACCGTTGAATACAATGTTGGCTGATTAAACAGCTGAGTAGCTTGGAGAACGTTGATTACCCCACGGCCATCTTCTGCTGTACGCATCAAGTCAGCAATTTCCAGACTTGGCTCACCGAAGAAAATCTTACCACCTTGTTGCTCCAAAACGACCAGGCTACGCAAGATAGCACCAACCGAACGAGCTGGAATATTTCCATAATATTGGCTCAGCTCTGCCGCATTTTCAGCCACAAAATTGAGCATAGCTCGCAGGTCCATCAGGTCAATCAAGAGAAGGCCACGCTCATCTGCAACACTAAATACGATATTCAGTATAGATTCTTGAGTGTCATTCAAGCCCAAAAGGCGTGTCAATAAGACAGGTCCCAACTCTGAAATGGTCATGCGGACAGGAGTCCCATTTTCCCCCAAGACATCCCACAACTCAACTGGATAGCCAACTGGACTATAATCATGATAGTGAGTCTTCTCTAGACGACTAGGATCAATCTCCTTGGTATTGGCCGCAACCAAGCTATTCAAATCACCCTTGATGTCTGATAGAAAGACAGGAATGCCCGCGTCACTCAACTGTTCCGCCAAGACCTTTAAGGTCACTGTCTTCCCTGTACCTGTCGCACCTGCGATGATTCCATGGCGATTGAGCCGCTTGAGCTGCATCTCCGCTCGACTGTTTCCATAGCCAAAAGCAATAACATCTGACATATTCTAGCCTCATTTCCGATTTTTTCTAGCTTTATTGTAGCATAGTTTTCAGGAAAATAGCAGAGCAGATAACTTAGCTTTCACATAAAATATTCATATACATTCTTTCTACATATCATGATTTTCAGACAAATGAAGGTCATCTGTCAATTGATAACGGTTACTTTTGTTTTTTACTGAAAAACACTTACTTTTTTAGCGGTTTTCTGTTATACTCTTTTATTGTGAGAACATTCTCAAATACGTTTTAAAATACAAAGGGGATTATTATGGCAGCACAACCAGATTCGCTGATTTATAATATCGACAAAAGTATCAAGAAAAAAGCAGACTTGATCGAAAACAACTACTTTGCCTATGCTATTCGTGCAACCATGGCTAGTGTCTATCTAGCAATCGGTTTGGCCATCTCAGTTTATACGGCTGACAAGCTCAATCATATCGTCCCTGATTTAGGAAAATTCAGTTACGCTTTGATGTTTGGTTGGTGCTTGGTCATGATTTTGTATATGAACGCTGAGCTCGGTACTTCAAACATGATGTATATGACTTCTGCTGTTCACCGCAAGGTCATTCCTACTAAAACTGCTTTGAAAATCTTAGCAACATGTATTTTCTTCAACTTTGTCGGTGCGGTTATCGTCTGCTACCTCTTGTCTTTGACCTTACCATACCAACATATTGATCCACACAGCTACTTGTTAGAAGCAACTGTTGCTAAACTTGCCAAGACACCATTAACACAGTTTGTGGAAGGAATCTTTGCCAATATCGTTGTAAACATTGCTGTGTTTGTTACCATGCGTATGAAAGACGATGCAGGTCGTGTTATCTCATTGATCTTTATCATCTTTATCTTCGCCTTCCTTGGCTTTGAGCACGTTATCGCAAACTTCTCTACCTTCTCACTTGCCTTCTTTGCAAATGGTGGACCAGTTGAAGGAATGAATCTCTTGAGCGTACTAAGCAACTTCCTCTTCTCAGGACTTGGAAACTACGTTGGTGGTGGTCTCTTAATCGGTCTTCTCTATAGCTGGTTGAGCGATAAATCAAAACTTTACGTTGACTAATATAACTGTTTACGGTTGGAAATCCAACCGTATTTTTTTTGTAATTTTTGCACATATATTCTTGACAAAATATTTGTTTAGGTGTATATTTAACATATAACAAGATTTGATATATAACAAATAACGAATATATGCCAAATCTAAACCTACTCACCCAACTATCAAAGAAAGGAGTGTCCTATGCATTTTCCAGTCCCCGCAGTGCTGACAGAATTTCTCATCATGGCTATTTTAGAATCCGATGATTCCTACGGATACGAAATCTGTCAGACCATCAAACTGATTGCCAACATCAAGGAGTCCGCCCTCTATCCCATCCTGAAAAAGCTAGAGCAGAATGACTTTTTGACCACCTACTCCCAAGAATACCAAGGCCGTATGCGCAAGTATTATAGCCTGACCCAGCTAGGCCATGAAGAACTGGTTCGGCTCAAAGATGATTGGGACACCTACACAACAACCATCAACGGTATTATAGAAGGGAGCGTCCGCCATGACAAGAACTGAGTACATGGAGCAGTTAGAAAAACACCTGAAAAAACTACCCCACAAGGAATACTTTGAAGCCATCAACTTCTTTAATGAATACTTTGACGAGGCTGGTCCAGAACGGGAAGCAGACATTATCGAAGAACTAGGCTCACCAAAAGAAGCTGCCAGCGAACTCATTAACAATATTCTCAATAAGCAAATTCAAGAGGATAAAGAAAGAAAAGAACCGCTCCAGCTAACTTGGAAGCACTGGGCTGGACTGGGAGCCTTGAGTATGCTGGGATTATTTTCCTTCTTCCTACTCTTTATCATGGGAGAATTTATAGGATTTATTCCATTGTTTGCGACCCTTATCCTTGGAGCCTTTTTCCTCGGTCGTTACTTCCGCAATTTTAGCCAGACCAAACGAACACTCTGGTTAGCCATCCTTGCAATCATTTCCCTGCCCATCGCCATTCCTCTCCTGCTTATTCTACTAGCTAGCCTATTGGGTTTAACGGCGCTCATCTTGGCCCTCATTGTCGGCGCCTTTGCTTTGGGTGTCGGACTTCTCACCAGCGGTGGCTATCTGATTTGGGAAGCCTTTAGCCTTATGTCAGAAGGTTTCAATATCTTCCTCATGGGGTTTGGGTCAGGTTTGTCTTTGATTGGCGGAGCTATTCTCATCTACATCTTGACTGGATTTTTTGCCTACTGGTCTTGGCGACTGGTCAAGGATTGCTTCAAATGGATCTTGAAACGAGGTAAACGAGCATGAAAAAGAAACTAACCATCGCCATTATTATCGGCTTTGTCAGCCTGATTGTTGGCTTAATTCTAGCTGGAATTGGATTTTTTACAGGAGGCATTACTGGTTTGGTAGAGGTAGCTGCTCCCAAGGAAATTCACCAAGCTTACACCGACCTGAATAGCATTAAAGTTGACTTTATCCCTCATAGCGTCTACATCAAAGAATCTAGTGACAGCAACTACCATGTGACTTATGCTAATTCTGACAACAATATGCAGAGCCCACTAAGTCTATCCGAAAAAGATGGGACATTAACACTTACCTCTCAAAGACGAGAGTTTAAAATCGAAGGAATTATGCAGTTTTTTGGGGAACTCTTAGCCCAACGAGGTATTGATGTCAACACCGTTACCATTGAAATTCCAAAAGGAAAGACCTTGAATAAATTGGAAGGTCATAGCATAGATTTCTATTACGGTAGTATCTTCAGCATAGAGAATGTCCATATCAAAGAAATCAATCTAGAAGGTAATGTCGATCTCACCAATACCCACATCGACAGCGGCAAGCTATATAGCCGATCCTTTCATGCCACCAACTCTAGTCTGAAAAATCTTGACATTTCTGCAGATAATGGCGGTCGCCTTTCTGAAACCAATCTTGAAAATGTCAAGATTACGAATTACTACGAATTGAAGACTATCAAAATCAGTCTAAAAGGAAATAATAGCTTCACCCCTGCTAAGGTCGGTTCATCCACTCATACCATACTTGACTTGACAGAGCAAAGCCTACAAGACATCAATCTCAATATTAACACGCAGTTTGATCTAATGGCACTGGCTCAAGAACAGGGCTACTACGCAGAAACGGAACAAGAACTAGAAGAAATGATGGGGGACATCACCTATCTCAAGGAAGCAATGGAGCGCATGGGAATTTACACCAGCGGAGTGTATGAGAAACTCCCTGTCAAAAAAGAAGACAGCAAGCACAGTCTGACCCTAGAAAACAAAAACAGTAAAAATAGCCTGACCATTGACGCTGTCAATGCAAGCATAGCTTTCGAAGAATCAAAATAAATTCAGAAAACCAACTGTTCACCTAGAGCAGTTGGTTTTATTCTTATTCATCTTTTTGATTATAAATCAAGAGACCGAATCCCATGAAGCCTATTAAGAAGAGGCTCAGTATCCAAACTTGATGACTACTATTTCCAACCATAGAAATGGTTTGACGAAGACCTGAAACAGAATAGGTCATTGGAAGATAGGGCTGAATGACTTGGAAGAAGCGTGGGCTGAGTTCAATTGGATAGGTACCTGCACTTGAGCCAAGCTGTAGTAACAAGATAATTAAACTTGCGAAGGATCCGAAACGATTGTTCCAACCTACCAGAGCTGTAACGAGGGCCATGAAGGTCCAAGAAGCTAAGAGGATTAATCCCAAGGTTGCCATTGGATGAGCCGGTTCGATTCCAATCAAACGAAGAACACCGTACAGAATCAATGCTGCCAGGCTGGCAATGGTCCCATTGAGCAAGAGTTTTCCTTTGGCCCAGTCCCAACGATTTTTGTAGGAGCGATTATCAATATGTTTGACAAAAATAACATTCGCTGATAAGGCTGCAACCATTAGGGCAACAGACACCATGTAAGGAGCCATGCCGACTCCGTTGGTCTTCACATCATCTTGGTCACTGTGTTCCAAGGTGACTGGTTGAGAAACCGCTTGTGCATTTTTATCTTCTACAGAGACGACTGATAGTTGTTGACTGGCTGAGCTGAGTGAATTCGTTAGGGTTTCACTACCTGTACGGAGGCTAGTAATACCGCTTGTCAAGGTTTGACCGCCACTTGCTAATTGATCCGCACCAGAAATCAATTGCTGACTACCAGAAGCCAGTTGTCCTGAACCACTGACAAGTTGACTGGAGTTGGATGCTAAGATTGCCAATCCTGATGTTAACTGGCTACCTCCTGATTGGATGCTGCTATTGTTTGCAACCAACTGGGCTCCACCTGCTGCTAATTGAGCAACACCTGCGGTGTAGGCTGTTACTCCTGACATGAGCTGACTTGCTCCATTTGATAATTGCGTTTGAAGTTGACTCACACCACTCGTCAAGGCTTGAGTTCCTGGTAGAACTTGCTGGTTCAAGGCGGCATTGACCTGACTCAAGCCACTTGATAGGTTTTCAATGGCTGTTGTGGCACCTGGCAACGCTTGATTGGCAGCCGTGTTGATCTGACCGACAGCTGATTGCAATTGACCTAATTGCGTTCCAAGACCAGAAAGACTTTGTAGACTAGATAAGGCTTGACTGAGTTGCGACAATTGACCCAAAATCGTTTGGGCTACTGCCGCTGTTGCCGAAGGTGAATTTTGGAGGGCGCCAACCAATTCAGCTTGCTGATCAGCAGGCAAGTGTTGATAGGTAGCCGTTGCTTGCAAGGCTTCAATGCCGGCTGTTTTATCAGCTTGGGCCGCTGTCAACAAGCCTTGAGCCTGGGCCCCCATCTCCGTCAAGAGGCTAGATAGAGTAGAGGTATCAACTGCAAGTCCTCCGATACTTGATAGGCTATCATTTAATTGATTGATGGCTGCCTGCAACTGAGGAAGTCCAGTCAATAAGACCTGTATTTGACTAGACTGTTCAGCAGATAAACTGGTTGAACTAGCGAGTTGCTCCAAGCCTGCCTGCAATTGATTGGCCCCTGTTACCAGTTGTTCAACCTGACTGGCTCCTGATTGCAATTGTCCCACTCCAGCGATGAGCTGAGAGGAATTGGCATTTAATTGCTCCGCACCTGAAGCAAGACTAGCTACCCCATTTGTGTAAGTCGTTAAGCCACTGGCAAGTGTTTGACTACCTGTTGCAGCTTGATTAACTCCATCTGTGTAAGACACTACTCCGGTGGCCAATTGATTTGCTCCTGACACGAGTGATTGGCCCGAAGTCGTTAAAGTAGTCAGTCCATTTGAAAGTGTTTCACTACCTGATTCCAATTGACTAGCACCATTTGTTAATTGTTGGCTACCATCTGCCGCCTCGACCATGCCGTTTTGAATTTCTCTCATACTGTCAAATACAGCAGTTGTGTATGTTTCGGTAATTGTCTCTGAAACAGATGTCTTTAATTTCTCCATAGCTGATTCGCCCATCTTAGAAGCAACAAAGCTGTGACCTTTAGATGTTTGATAGGAAATCGTTATCGGTTCAGGCTGATTCGTCAAGAGACTGGATGCTTTTTCTGATAAATCTTCTGGTAGGGTAATGACCATGTAATAGTCCCCTTCTTCCAAGCCTTTTTCCGCATCTGTTTCTGATACAAAGTGGAAATCCAGGCTCTTGCTCTCTTTCATATTACCCACCATATCATCACCAATGGTGAGGGTTTTATCTTGAAAGCTCGCCGACTGGTCTTGATTGACAACTGCTACAGGCAACTGGTCTAGTCGGCCGTAAGGGTCCCACATAGAGGTTAGGAAACTAATGTTATATAAGGCTGGGACACAGGCAACACCGAGAATGGTGATCAAGGTCATTGGTTTTTTAAAAAAATTCTTTACTTTTTCCGACATAAGAACCTCCTTTAGACAACCTGTCCAAAAACTGACAAAATATATTATACAAGTATCATTTTCAAAATCAAGTAATAAGAATTGTTTTTTTGGACAATGTGTCTAAAAATGTTTAAAAGGAGTAAAATGGGAACAGATAATCGGAAAGAACGGACACGACAGGCTATTTTAGAAGCCATGATTACTTGTCTTGAATTGCAACCTTTTAACGAAATTACAACCACACACCTGGCAAGTCAAGCCGGCATCAGCCGTTCCAGTTTTTATACACATTATAAGGATAAATATGAATTGATTGAGGCCTATCAAAAAGATTTATTTCATCAATTCGAATACATTTTTGACCGTCATGGGCAGAATAGAACGCAAGTTTTTTTAGAAATTTTTCAATTACTTTATCGAGAACAACTCCTTTCTGCCTTGCTCAGTCATCATGGTACACAGGAAATTCAACAATTTCTAATCCATAAGGTCCGCATATTGATTGCAAGGGATTTGAAAGAATATTTCAAAGAACCATTATCAGAAATGGAAGAAGAATACCGTAGCATTTATTTTTCACATGCCTTCTTCGGTATCATGCAGGTATGGATAAAAAATGGGAAGCAAGAATCACCTCAATTCATGACGGATTTTCTAATCAAAATGTTACCGTAAACATTATTTTCTGCCCTCACAACTTAAGAAATATGGTATAATAGCTATATCGTGCAAACGTTTTCTTAAAAGGAGATAATGAAATGATTCAGGCAGAACATCTATCAAAAACCTATTCTATTATCGATAAGGAAGTGGGACTTAAAGGCTCTATCAAGGCCTTTTTCAAGCCCAAGAAAAAGGCCATTCCTGCTGTTCAAGATATTTCTTTACAGGTAGGAAAAGGAGAAATCATCGGCTATATCGGCTCCAACGGTTCTGGTAAATCCACCACCATCAAAATGCTGACAGGTGTTCTCTATCCAGACCAGGGCTCCGTCCGCATCAATAGGCTCAATCCACAAGAAAACCGCAAGGCTGTCAATAAGCAAATCGGCGTTCTCTTTGGACAAAAATCTCACTTGGATTGGAACTTGCCTGTCCAGGAATCTTTTATCCTTCACGCAAAAATCTACGATGTCCCAGATAAGATTTTCAAAGAAAGATTAGCTGTCTTGATTGATCTATTGGACTTGGATGATATTATGAAGCAACCAATCCGCAACCTCTCTTTGGGCCAACGGGTTCGTTGTGAATTTGCGGCTATCTTTATCCACCAGCCTGCTGTTGTCTTTTTAGATGAGCCAACCATTGGCTTGGATGCCAGTGTCAAGGAAACCATTCGCTCCTTCATCCGCTATATGAATCAAGAATACCAGACCACTTTTTTGATTACTTCCCATGATATGAAGGACATCGAAAGCCTCTGTGAGCGGATTTTTATCATTGATAAGGGCAAAAAAGTCTACGATGGTTCACTGACCATCCTCAAGGAACGCTTTTCCACAGTGAAAACCATTCTCTTCTCCACAGAAAAACCAATTGAAAAAGCCTTGCAAGTGGATGGCTGGGAATTTGAACGAATAGATGATTTTCACTTTGAAATCCATTATCAAAGCAAGCTTTGGACTAGCGCCCAGGTGATTGAGCAAGTTTTCAATCATTATGCCATTGAAGATGTTACTATGAAGGAATTGGAAATTGAAACTATGGTCCGCCAAATTTATGAGGAGGGTATCCATGCGTAAGTATCTCTACCTGACCCGCCTGACCATGATGAACGCCATGCAGTACAAGGCCTTCTTTCTAGCGACTTTCGTTTCACTGGCAGTGAAGATTTTGGTAGCTCTCTATGTCTGGAAAACCATTTTCTTCACTCAACCAGAAGTCAATGGCTTTACCCTACAAACCTTTACTACATATATCATCTTTGCTAATCTACTAGCCAGTTTAAATTCTTTCTCACTCGGAGAAGATTTGTCCCATAGCATTTTAAAAGGAAGCATTGCTGGAGAATTTCTTAGACCCTATTCCTTTATTCTAGCCCTCTTTTTCAAAGACCTTGGAAATAAGCTCTTGGAACTGATAAAATTTGCCATCGTATTTATCGGTATCTTACTTGTTCATCAGGATTTTTATCTACCTGACGGAAAAACTATTTTGCTCTTTCTAGTCAGCTCCATCCTCGGGATGTTTATCGTTCAATTACTGGATATGGCTTTTGGCTTCTTAACATTTTTTACGGTCAATGCCTGGGGAGTGATGTTGCTCCGAATGGGGCTTTTCAATCTAGCCTCTGGGGCACTATTGCCACTCAGTTTCTATCCACAGTCTGTGGAAAACTTTTTGAAACTCCTTCCCTATAATTATGCGGTTAACGTTCCAGTTTCCATTTTATTGGGACAGGAAAGCGATCTAAGAGCTTTGGGCTTGCAAGTTCTCTGGATACCATTCCTCGTTCTCTTCATCACTGCTCTTTGGTCCCAAGCCAAGCGTCGTATTGTCATTTTTGGAGGTTAACATGAAGAAATATATCAGCCTCTATCTATATAACATCAAGGTCTACATGATGGCCCAGATGTCCTTTCGGGTGGACTTCTTCATTGGGCTTTTCTCCTCTTTGATTGAACAAATTGTCTACTTGATTTTCCTCAATATTCTCTTTGGAAATATCAAGGAAATCGCTGGTTTTAACTACGGTCAAATGCTTTTCATCTATGGAATAGCCACCGTCGGACGCTCCATTCACTTGATATTCTTTGACAATCTCTGGATGTTCGGCAGTCGCTACATCCGACAAGGCGAATTTGAACGCCTCCTCCTCATGCCTGTCAATCCTCTTTTTCAACTGATTTGTGAACGAATTCAGCCACAAGGAATCGGAACAACCATTATCGGTTCCCTTGCACTTGTTCAGGCTTCAAATGAGCTAGGCATGGAATGGAGTCTTGGAAAACTAGCCCTACTAATCTTTATTGCCATTTGTATCGGTCTACTCTATGCAGCTATTCAGTTGGGACCAACTGCTCTAGCATTTTGGATTGTGGAATCATTTCCTTTGACTATGGGAATTTTCGCCCTCAATCAGATGGCTCAATACCCACTCAATATCTATCCAAAAATCATTCAAATCCTGCTGATTTTTGTTTTCCCTTACGCCTTCACTGCCTATTTCCCAGCCCTCTACTTCTTAGACTTATCTATGTGGGGACTGGCCTTGCCACTGGTGGTAATGGTCCTATTTTCTATCAATTATAAACTCTTCCGCTACGGCATGACCAAATTCACTAGCGTAGGAAATTAAAAAAGCTAGAGTTCTCAATACTGAGAATTCTAGCTTTTTCTATATCTTTATAGAAAAAGTTCTTCAAGCACCTGTAATACTCCAGCTTCCAAATAGCTAGGTGCTTGGTATTTGGCAACCGCCTTGACCTTGTCTGTCGCATTTTCCATGGCATAGGAATAGCCAACATAGGACAACAATTCGATATCATTATCCGAATCACCAAAGGCCATCACCTGATTAGGTTCGATATCCAAACAGGTCAAAACCTGTTCCAAGCCCCATGCCTTATGGATACCCTGCGGTAGAATGTCAACGGAACCATAGCCACTGGTGACTGCAACCAGCTGACCTTGGAAAGCCTGATTAAAGTCTTCCGTTATCGACTCCACACGCGCTTCCGGAACCCAGAGACCAACCTTATAAATCGGCTCAGAAATATGATAGGCACTCAGGTCATCTAAATAGGTCACACGACTTTGGAAGGCAGCCATCTGAGCTGGTTCTATTGGCAAATCAGTCCCTGCAAATGGCATACCAGACCCAACCTGCATATAAATGTTTTCTTCATTCGACAACATCAGACACACATCCGCCCAACGGCCTTTGAAATAGTCTAAAACTGCTCTGATTTCTTCTTGCTGAATGCTTCGCCGAATGATGGTTTTGCCAGCTTGATAGACATGGGAACCATTATCTGCTACAAAAATCAAGCGTTCTTCAAATCCTTTAAAGAGTTGAAGTAATCTACCTATTCCATTGCCACTAGCGATGACAAATGGAATAGCTCTCTCTTCTAGCTTATCCAAAATCCATGCAAAACGTTCTCTGTCAAAACTCCCTTGACCATCTAAGAAAGTCCCATCCATATCTGTTGCTACTAATCGAACTGTCATAGGTCACTCCTTACCAATTCAGATTTACAAAATCCTTCATTTCTTGATAGGCTAGATCCACACGCGCCTGGGTATCTGGGTCCAGCTGTCCATAATACTGTCCACCTGCGATCCAATCTTGCAGAATATAGGTCTGATAGGCAAATTGCTCATAGCCTTCTGACGAGTAAGTCCCCTTAGACCAGCGATTGACCCAGGTCGGATGGGCTTGAGCCGTTTGAATACTTGTTTGCCCATTCTCTTTCTGAATAGTAAGATCCATCAAGACACCTCTTTCTGTCCACTGAGCATTTGGAGTATCTTCCATACTTTCGATACGCTGATTTGACAGGAAGTTGCCCATAGAATAGATAATCAATTTTCTCTGACCGTCTTTCTCAAGAATTTCTGCCGGCTCGACTACATGGGGATGACCTCCCAAAACAATGTCAGCTCCCCAACCAATCATTTGATGGTAGATACTGGTCTGCTCCTCCGTTGGTTCCAACTGATATTCCACACCCGTCTGTGGCATGACAATGGTAATATCCGCCTCTTTTTCTGCTCGTTCAATCTCAGCCTGCATCTTTTCAAGATTAAAATCTGATAGGTAGCCATCGTACTCTTCCTGACTAAGCAAGACTTCCAAACCATTGAAGCCATAGGCATAGGCCAAAACAGCTATACGGATACCATTGACCTCTCGAATATAGAGCGGCGCAGTTGAGCGATTTCCTTCGGCATAGACACCAACAGTGTCCACACCAGCTTCTCTAAAGGTATGGACCGTGGAAACCAGGCCAGACAGATGGGAGTCCAAGATATGATTGTGGGCCAAATCGACCAAATCATAGCCTGCATCACGGATGTTACTAGCCACGATACTGGGAGCATTGAAGAGCGGATAACCCGCCAGATCCATATCTGGAGAAATAGTCCCCTCAAAATCTGCTATGGCAAAATCAGCCTGCTCAATCCAAGGCTTAACATAGGTAAAGTTCTCAGAAAAATCATAGCTCCCATCTACTTGCTCTGCCCCACGAAGAATAGGCAAATGATAGAGCAAATCACCGTGGGCCATAATGCGAGCGGTCCTTACCTCATTCTCTCCCTGACCTGTTTGACTAGTCTGACTAGCTTCGTCTTGTAATTGACTTACCGTGCTCGGTGCCAACAACTCCAAGAGTACAATAAGAGCCAACAAAAACAAGGCTAGGCAAGCAATTCCTATCAACTGCTTTTGACTTCTTGCTGAAGATACCCTCTTAGAACGATTATAAGTCCTAGACCGTGACATCCAATCACCTCCATATCTCTACATTTATTATACGCCTTTCGCCCTCAAAAATCTATAGAAAAAGCGGGATTAGCCTCCCACTCCCTATCTTATTAGTCCATATAGTGCAACTTCCCACGAAAATCTTCGATCTTCTCATAGCCCTTCTCTGCCATAATAGCCTGCAATTCCTCAGTAATACGCTCAAAGGCAGCTAGCCCTTCCTTTTGAAGAGTTGTACCGATTTGGACCATGCTGGCGCCACAAAGGATATGTTCGAAAGCATCACGTCCCGTCAAAACGCCACCTGTTCCAATAATCTGAATTTCTGGTTTTAAACGCTGATAAAAGGCATGGACATTGGCCAAGGCAGTCGGTTTGATATATTCACCTCCGATGCCACCAAAACCATTCTTGGGCTTGATCACTACTTGCTCATCTTCAATGTACAAGCCATTCCCAACAGAGTTGACGCAATTGACAAACTTGAGCGGGAATTGATTGAATATAGCAGCCGCCTGATCAAAATGAACAATATCAAAGTAAGGTGGTAATTTGATACCCAGAGGTTTAGTGAAATAGCTGAAAACTTCTCTTAGAATTGTTTCCGTTGTTTCAAAATCATAGGCAATCTGCGGTTTGCCAGGTACATTTGGACAGGAAAGATTGAGCTCAACCAATCCCATAAAGTCACTAGCTTCTACAGTTTTTAAAATCTCATGTGTTTCATCTGGCGACATGCCTACCAAGGACAAAACAAAGGTTCTATTTGGTTCAGTTTCCTGTAATTCTAGTAGATAATCCAAATAGTAAGCCAAGCCCTGATTTGGCAAGCCCATGGAGTTAATGGAACCAAGTGGCACATTCTGATAACGCGGTTCGGGATTGCCAGCTCGGTAGTCCAAGGTTGCTGTTTTGGTCACAAAGGTCCCCGCCACAGAATCCTTGACCGCAGCCAACTCTTCCTTGGTCATACACCAAACCCCTGCCGCATTCATCAAGCAGTTGTCAAACGAAAATCCGCCTAGTCTTGTTGCTGTTGAAACCATAAACTACTCCTCAACTTTTTATTTTTCTCATTATAGCATGTAAAACAAACAAGCTTAAAACAAGAACTATTAACGTTCGTCTTTTAAGCAAAAAAATCCCGTGTTGTAAAATGAAGTGCAACAAAAAAGACATGTTCGTCTGATATACTAGAATTCCCCAACTCAGTATAGAAAGCAGATGAACATGT